>JAYUBJ010000407.1:0-5044 GCA_043740915.1 Verrucomicrobiota bacterium | reverse complement strand
GAATTGGTAGCGGACTTCCGGTCGGGCTTCGGCCAAAGACGGCTCGCATTTCGCCGTGATGACTTCGAGGGAATGCGGGTTGAGGAATGATTTGAAATCGCCTGCCGCATCCGGCTCCGGAACGGTGAAGAGCCGGTCGTAAAGACGCACTTCGGCATCGACGCAATGTGCGGCGCTCACCGAATGAATCGTGCCTTTGACTTTGCGGCCCGAGGTCACGCCGCCGGTCTTGCTATCGAGATCGGCGGTGCAGCGCAGTTCGGTGATGTTGCCGCTCGCATCTTTCACCACTTCGTCGCACTTGATGATGTAGGCGTATTTCAAGCGCACTTCGCCGCCGGGTTTGAGCCGGAAAAATTTCGGCACGGCTACTTCCATGAAATCGTCCTGCTCGATATAAAGTTCGCGGCTGAACGAAATCTTCCGCTTGCCCGCGCTCTCATCCTCGGGATTGTTGACCGCCTCGAGCTCCTCGGTTTTGCCTTCGGGGAAATTCGTGAGCACCACTTTGACGGGGCGCAGCACGGCGAGCCGACGCAGGGCGCGTGTATTCAAATCCTCGCGGATGGCATGTTCGAGCACGGCCACGTCGGTGAGGCCATTGTACTTGGTAATCCCGATATGATAAGCAAAGGCGCGCAACGCCTCGGGCGTCACACCGCGCCGGCGGATTCCGGAAATGGTGGGCATGCGCGGATCGTCCCAGCCGGTGACGAGCTTCTCGGTGACCAACTGCATCAGCTTGCGTTTGCTCATCACGGTGTAGCCGAGGTTGAGGCGCGCGAACTCAAGTTGCCGCGGCAATGGACGCGCGAGCTGCAACGAGGCCAGCACCCAGTCGTAGAGCGGGCGGTGCACCTCGAACTCCAGCGTGCAAATGGAGTGCGTAATGCCCTCGATATAATCACTCAAGCCATGTGCGAAATCATACATCGGGTAGACGCACCACTGCGCGCCCGTGTGATGATGTTCCGCATGGCGGATGCGATAAAGAATCGGGTCGCGCAGCCAGATGTTCGGCGACGACATGTCAATCTTCGCGCGCAACGTGCGTTTGCCATCGGGGAATTCTCCCGCCTTCATGCGCTGAAAAAGGTCGAGGCTCTCGGCCACGCTGCGGTTGCGAAACGGGCTGTCCTTGCCCGGGTGGTCCGGCGAGCCACGGTATTCGTCGGTGTCCTTGGGCGTTAGGTCGCAAACGTACGCCTGGCCGGACTGGATGAGCTGCACCGCGTATTCGTAAAGCTGGTCGAAATAATCCGACGCGTAAAAGGGTTCTAGCGTAGGACAAGCGTCGCGCCTGTCTCCAGCTTTAGCAGAAATAGACAGCGACAGGCGCGACGCCTGTCCTACGACGCCGGGAAGAAAAAAATCCGGCTCGCCGTCGCTGATTACGGCTTCGGGCGTTTTTCCTTTTGGCTTCAAGCCGAGTCGATCATCCGCCCAGCCGCCGATGAGCCAGCGCACGTCTTCCTGGATCGAGTCCACATATTCGACCTCTTCCTTGGTCGGGTTGGTGTCATCCATGCGCAAATTGCAGGTGCCGTTGAACTCGCGCGCAATGCCGAAGTTCAGGCAGATCGATTTCGCATGGCCGATGTGGAGGTAGCCATTTGGTTCCGGCGGGAAGCGCGTGACGATGGCCTGGTGTTTCCCGGTCTGGAGATCTTCCGCGACAATATCGCGGATGAAGTCGGAGGGCGCGGCTGGTGCGGTGTTGGGCGTATCCGTAGTCATTTTTATTTCAGTGGCGCGCATCGTAGTCAACACGGGCGGGATTGGATAGAATTTTTCCAAAAGGGGCACATCCGGGCACTGCCCCCGACCGCAACCGGACCGCGGCTGTGTCCCGCGCCGGGCGGGATCAGCCGCAGCGCTCGGTCTTGAAGTCGAGGGGAAAATGTCCGCGCGTCCGGCGTTCTTGAGGTGCTGCGGTTGGTCGAGGACGACACAGCCGCGGTCCGGGGCAATGCGCGGAGGCGCCCATTCCTGCGTAGCGGGGCCAAATTCCTTTGACCCAATTGCCCCGCAGAACTAATTTCCCGGGATGCCACCCGCCGCGCCCCATGTCCATGTGCCCCGGCACGCCTTCGCGTTCCTGAACGCGCGCGACCGCGAAGGCCTGACGGTCGTCAGCCGGCGCAGCATGTTGAAGGCGAGCGTCGCTGGTCTGGCAGGATTGACGTTGCCCGCCCTGCTCCGCGCCCGCAGTGAAGCCGCGCAAAATGGAAAATCTCTGCGCGGCAACAAAAGTGTCATCCTCCTCTGGATGTCCGGCGGCCCCAGCCACATCGATATGTGGGACGTAAAACCCGACGCCCCGCTCGAGATTCGCGGCCCGTTCAAGACGATTCCCACCCGGCTGCCCGGCGTGCGCGTTTGCGAATATTTGCCGAAGTCCGCGGCGATCATGGACAAACTCACACTCATCCGCTCCGTCGATTGCCGCGACAGCAATCACCAGCCAAACCAGGTGATGCAAACCGCGAATCGCGAGGCCGAACCGCGCCTGAATCCCAACGGCCACCAATATCCCGCGATCGCGTCGTTGGTAGCCAAGTTGCACGGATCGAATCATGCCTCCATGCCAGCGTCCGTGGCGTTAAATGTCATTGACCGGACGCATTTCGCGTGGGGTGGTTATCTCGGCAAGGCCTACGATCCATTCGTGGGCGACAAAGTGGGTCGGCTGTTCCAGCTTCCCTCCGGGCTCACCATGGAGCGCGTTCGCGATCGTCGCACGTTGTTCCAGCAAATGGATAAATTGCGCGGCGATCTCGACACCGCCGGTTCCATGGAGGCGATGGATCGTTTCGGTCAACAGGCCTTTGACATCGTGGCGGGGCAGCGGGCGCAAACGGCGTTTGATTTGTCGAAAGAGCCGGCGAAAATCGTCGAGCAATTCGGTGAACATCATTGGTGCCGGCAGGCCCTGCTCGCGCGCCGGCTCGTGGAGGCGGGCGTGAGTTTCGTGACCATCGATTTAAGCAATCATTCCTCCTCCGGCACCTGGGACACGCACGGCGACAACATCCCGCCCTACGGCGGCATCTGGAGCGGCCTGCGTCCTTTGCTGCCGGTGTTTGATCATTTGTTCACCACCCTGGTCGGCGATCTCGAGGAGCGCGGCCTGCTCGACGACACCCTGGTCATCGCGATGGGCGAGTTTGGCCGCTCACCGAAAATTGGCACTCAAGGCAGCACCGACGGGCGCGATCACTGGCCGGTGGTGATGTCGATGGTGATGGCTGGCGGCGGCTTTCGGCACGGGCAAGTCATCGGGGCGAGCGAACGCGACGGCGGGGCGATCAAGGAACGGCCCGTCACCCCCGGCGATCTGGCCGCGACGATTTATCATCACATGGGCGTGCCCCTCGACGCGACGTACGCCGACCACCAGGGCCGCCCGCGTTACATCGTGGAAAACGGCGCGCCCTTGCGGGAATTGATTTGAACCCAAATTCCGAAATTGGAATGGGTGGCACAGGCTACCAGCCTGTTCCGTCGGGCTACCAGCCCGACGGAATGGCCGGGCGGGCGGTGGCGGGATTAGAATTCATTTTGTTCTGGGCGCTTCACCCGTTCCGAGCGGCAGGTTGCCTGTGCTACCCAGCCAGCCAGCCCAACGCAGGTTTTCTAGTTGAACAAGCGCCGGCAAACTGTTTTGCTCCGACCACACCAGTCAAACAATTAACCGCCACTATTGAAATGGAACCGATCACCCGAAATCTCACCGCCGTCGCCGCCATGGCCCTCATCTGCGCGAGCGCCGCTGTTTTCGCAGCGGACAAAGCCAACCCCAAAACCGAGGCGGGCTTCGTCAATCTTTACAATGGCAAGGATCTCACCGGCTGGGGTTATCGCGACAAGGACGGAAAAATTCTCGAGACGTTTGATGGCAAAAAAGAAGCCTCGGACAAACGCTACACCGCCAAGCCGGGCATCCTCGTCGTCAACCCGCACGTCGAGGGCAACCCGCGCTTGCGCCAGATGTACACGACGCAAGAATTTCCAAAAAACTTTCATCTCAAGCTGGAGTTCCGCGCCGCGGTCAACGCGGACAGTGGCATTTTCCTGCGCGGGCCGCAGCTTCAATGCCGCGACTACCTCGTCGCCGGCCCTTACAAAGAACTTAAAAAATACAAGCCGCAGGACTGGAATGAAATTGAAGTGATCGTGAAAGACAACGTGGCGCATTGCACCTGCAACGGCGAAGTTCTCGAGGCGGCGCTCAAGCTGCCGGACACCGGCCCCATCGGCCTGGAAGCCGACCGCGACACCATGGAGTACCGGCGGATCCGGATCAAAGAACTGCCGTAGCCGGAGCGCCGAGCTCCGGTTTGGTTTTATGACCACACCGTCGTACCAGAAGCAGGCTGCTATTTATCTGGGGTTGGCAATTTTCGTTTCTTGTTTGGCTGCGTTTGATCCAGCATTTCGATTTACTGATACCGTGGGGAACGGTATCAGTCCGCTGTGCCTGGCCTTGTCCTCGATTTTTTCCGTAACGGCCGCGATCAAGTGGACTCTGCATCGTGCCTCCTTTTACGACCAGCCGAAAACATTGTCAGCTCGGCTTGCCGCTGGTGGATTACCAACCAACCTTTTTTTCTTTGTCTTCGGAAGTTTGCTTTCAGGGTTCTTAATTGTTTCATTGCTCTTGAAGGTGGTTGATTTTTTTCAGAGCAGATGAACTCAAGAAAACCAGACCGTCGCCGGAGCGAGCCCGGCGAGTCGGTTCGGTTAGCAAGCCGGTCGCGCTGGCACCGGGTCGCATAAGGCCCGTTATTCAACAATCTTTGTAGGGGACGAGGTGACGAGTCTCAAATCTCCCCGATTTCTTAAGGTAAGTTAGAGACTCCTCACGTCGTCTCCTACTTGTTCAACGCGCTGTTGACATTCCATCATTTAACGTGGCGCGAAAGCGCGAAAGAGTCGCCCGTAACAAGGCTTGTTTTTCCGCGCCATTCCGCTATTTTTCCGCCATGAGCACGTTGCAAGAAATTGAAGCCGCCGTCCCGAAGCTTTCGCCCAAAGAAGTGGC
>JAYUBJ010000406.1:0-5049 GCA_043740915.1 Verrucomicrobiota bacterium | reverse complement strand
CCAACGTTGCGCCTGGATGAAATAGCCAGCCACACCGCCGATCACCGCCATGCCGCCCGCCGAAGGCGCGGCCATGATCAAGCAGATGATGCCTTCGAAGGCCAGCACCAGCAGCGCCGCCGCTGCCATCCCCGCCGCCATCACGGACACCAGGAGGCACTCGCCGAGGTTCCTCCGTTCACGCAAGCCATACACCAGCACCGAACTCAACCCCATCGTAAAGGGCAGCCCGACGAACCACCCCAAACCATACTGTTGCAACAGCGTTGTGCTCAAAGCCGTCACGCCCACCACGTGCAGCAGCGAGATACCCACACCCATCGCCGTGCTGCCGAACTTACCCGACGGCACAAGGCGCTCCAACCAGGACCAGGCACGGATGCCGGGGAGTGGCGGCGGTTCCCCGGCTTTGCGTGGCAGCACCGCCAGCGTCGCAAAGAAAAACCATTTCACCACGGGCACGACAAACAGCACGACGAGCCAAAGCGGCCATTGCAATGCTCGTAGTCGCCGCAGCGTCAGCGCCGTACCCGCCCACAGGAATGGCAACGCGCAAGCCAGCAGCGCGAGTTGCTCAAAGCGCGTCTCGCCGGCGTCGGCCGCGCCCGGCGCGGTCGCGCGGAGGTAGTTGAGAACGGACCAGTCCTTTCCAAACCAGAAGTGAAGGAGGACCCGGTCGAGATTGAATTTTACCGCGAAGAGAATCGCTCTCCAGAACGCGAACGGCCCACGATCCAGTTCACCTTCCCAACGCCAGAGATCGGAGAGTTGAGGTTTCATCAGTTGACCTTCGTGTGTAAGTCTTCGATTGCCTCGCGAAAGTTTGGGAAGCGGAATTGAAATCCGCCCGCCGTGAGACGACCCGGCACCACCCGCCGACTTTTCAGGATGAGTTCGGTTTCGGTGCGAAGGAAGCACGCCCCGACCTCCAACATCCACTTGGTCGCCGGCAGTCCGAACGGGGCGCCTACCAGCTCACGGAAAGCACGCATCATCCAGGCATTCGGCAACGGGTTCGGCGCGGCGAGATTCACCGGGCCGCTGAAGCCCTCGCGGGCGATCAGGAATTCGATGGCGCGACAGAAATCCTCCTGGTGAATCCACGACACGAACTGTCGGCCGCTGCCCATGCGTCCACCGAGTCCGACGCGTGCCAGCCGGCAGAGCACCGGAAAGACGCTGTTGCGCCCCTGGCCGAGAACCATGGTGGTGCGTAATGCGACCTTGCGCGTATGGGGAGTGGACGCGGCATCCAACGCGCGCTCCCAAGCGTGGATGACTTCGAGCGAGAACTCGTCATGCACCGCAGGCGTGGGCGTGAAGTCCGTGCCCGTCTCATCCCACGGCGGGCCGAAAGTGTGCCGATAGAGGGTGGCGGAACTGGAATTCAGCCAGACGCACGGCGGGTTCGCACAATGGCCGATCGCCGCTCCGATCACGCGCGTCGAATTGACGCGCGAGTCCATGATCTCGCAGCGGTTCTTCGTCGTGTATCGGCAATCCACCGTGCGGCCCGCGAGGTTGACGATGACGTCAGCGCCGTCCAACTCGCGCACCCAATCGCCCGTGGTTTCGCCATTCCAGCGCACTTCGCGCGCGGCGCGACTGGCCGCCGGCACCCGGGTCAACACGACCACCTCCCAGCCACTCGCGAGGAATCGGCGCGCGAGCAACTGGCCGAGAAAGCCGCTACCCCCGGCGAGGATGATGCGTCTTCCATTCACCATGCGAAATGCGGCCGGGAATTCACGGCATTTCCAGGAACACTCTCGTCCGGTGCCGGCGCGGGGCGCCGGGGGGAGGCCCCGGTTTCGCGGGACCACGGCCGGCCGCCTTGGGCTTGGACTCCGGCGCATGGAACGAACGCCAGAACGCGGCGGGTTGAACGCTCAATTCGAGCCAGACGGGATTTCCAAACGCGAGCTTCATAGTTTCCCCCAATTCAGCGTCATTCATTATTGTCATTTCAGTAGTTGAAGAAATGGACGGCCAAAAAAAAGACGGCCTCAACGGGCCGCAAGGCCCAGCAGCTTCCGCGCCTTGTCGCCGAGCTTCACAAAGCGCACGAGGGCCGTCGCCGGCCAGGAGCGGATCTGCCCGTACCAAGCCATGGTGATCTGGAAAAAAACATGCAGGTCGCGCAGGCGCTGCTCGGTGTAGGCGTCCGTGGCCTTGCCCCGCTCCGCCTCGGCAATGCACTCGCGCAGCATGGCCAGCGTGGGATCGATCTCCCGCTTCTTCCGCTCGTCCAGCACGATGCGGAACATCTCCCAGACCTCCTTCATGGACTCGAAATGGTCGCGCTTGTCCCCCAGGACATGCACCAGTTTGACGATCCCCCACCCCTGCAGTTCCTTGAGGCTCGTGCTGACGTTGGAGCGTGCCACCGAAAGCGTACCGGCAATGTCCTCGGCGTGGAGCGGCCGGGGGGAGAGGAACAGCAGGGCGTGAATCTGGGCGACCGTGCGGTTGATGCCCCAGCGAATCCCCATCTCGCCCCAGTGCAGGATGAACTTCTGCTGCACCGGACTCAATTTGGCCATGGTTTCCATAATTTCTGTCTGTTCAGACAATACATTAATTGGAAGTATTGTCAAGCCCGAGCCTGGCGCTGTGGTGGGGCAAGACTCTGTCGAGCCCTGACTGCTCAACGCAGCGAGCATCCTCCGGTGAGAGTGGCGGAACGAGGGGGAAGCCCGCCCTGCTCGCCTCGCGGCGCTCGAGCGAGGGTTCGACGGCGTCTCACCCCACCGGGTCTAGGCGGCCCGGCCTCACCGGCCCAGGTATTTGACCACCGCCTCGGTGCGGGAACTGACGTGAAGCTTTTCGTAAATGTTCCGCAGATGGCTGCGCACGGTGTCGAAGCTGATGCCCAGCGCGTCCGAAATCTCCTTGTAACGATAGCCCTTGACCAGGAGGTCGAGGATTTCCTGCTCGCGCTTGGACAACCCCACGGTCTGCGGGCTGGCCGCGCCCTTGTTGTTGAAATGCTGGACGACGATTCGCGCAATCTTCCCGGACATGGGCGAGTCGCCGCGATGGACCTCCTCGATGGCTTCCAGCAGTTTCGCCGGCTTTGTGCGCTTCAACAGATATCCGGTCGCCCCCGCCAGGAATGATTTGATCAACTGGTCTTCATCCTCAAAAACCGTGAGCATCAGGATTTGTAACTTGGGGAGAAGGACCTTCAATTTCTGCACGCACTCGATGCCGCTCATGCGCGGCAGATTAATATCCATCAGCACCACGTCGGGCTTTTTCAACGGGATGTCTTTGAGCGCCTCCTCGGCATTCGGATAACTGCTGATGCATCTGAGTTTGCTCGCGCCATTGATAAGCGTGGCCAGGCTTTCGCGGATTCCCGCGCTGTCTTCCACGATTGAAACGTCGATGGGCATGCTCAGTATGGCTCGGTGTCAGGCGCGACGATAGGAGAAGGCCGGACACGGCTCAAGAACCCTTTTGGGTGGTGAGTCCAATGCAACCTCCTCCCGCACCGCAATCCCGGAGCGGTCAGAGATTCAACTTCACGGAAAACTTGAGCTGGGTTCCCTTTCCCGGCTCGCTGGACATTTCAAAATGCCCGGCGATGTCCTCCAAGCGTTTTCTCATGTTATGCAATCCGTTCCCCGCCGCGGCGAGACTGGCCGGCGAGAATCCCTTGCCGTTGTCCTCGATGCGAATTTCAAAGATCGAACCGTGCAACGCCAGTTGCAGGTGGACTTCCGAGGCTTCGGCGTGCTTGGCAATGTTGTTGAGCGCCTCTTTGACGGTCAAAAACAGGTTGTGCCGGATTTCCGCGGACACGGAGCACGGCGGCCAGGACGCGGGCGCATCCAGCCGGCAGCGGATCGGGGTGATCTCGAAGAATTCCTCGGCGTATTGCAGGATGTAGGGTGCCAGTCGCTCGAGCACATCGTTTCTTGGGTTCACTGCCCACACGATTTCATCGAGCGTGTTGACCACCTTGCGCGAGGTGTCAAATATTTTGTCCGCGTGACGTTCCACGGCCGGCGGGTTGGCCGACTCCCGCTTGGCGAGTTCACTCAAAATTCCGATTTGCGTCAGGCTGGCGCCCAGCTCGTCGTGCATGTCTTTGGCGATGCGCGAGCGCTCCTTTTCCAGCGCGTGTTGCTGTTGCAGCAGATCCAGTTTGCGGCGCAGCTTTTGCAAGGAGACATAGCGGTACATCCCAAACAAGGCGGCGGCAGCGGCCAGCCAATAAAAGGCGATGAACCACGGCGTCCGCCACCACGGCGCGGTGATCACCAGTTTGATGCTGGTGCCGACTTTATCCCACATGCCGGCGTAATTGCCGGCGATCACCCGGAAATGGTATTCACCCGGCGGAAGCGACTTGTATTGCGCAGTCCGTATGTTGTCGGCATCAATCCAGTCACCGTCGTAGCCGACGAGCATGTACTTAAATTTGATCCGTCGCGGCGAGGTATAACTGATCCCCGTGTAGGTGAACTTAAACCGCTCCTTGCCCGGATCAATGGTGATGGTGTCAGCCATTTCGACCGGGATTCCATCCACCTCCAATTCCTCGATCACCACCGACGGCGGACGTTTGTTGTCTTTGAGATGGTTTGGATCCACCACGGCGACGCCTTTGTTCGTCGGGAACCACAACCGTCCATCCTTGGTCTTGCACCCGGACGGCTGGAAATTGCCGTTGCACTCGCGGCTGTTCAGTCCGTCCGACTGGTCGTAAACCGCGCACACAATCGTTTCGATCAGCCCTTTGGCGAAATTATTGAACTCGCCCTTGCGGACGCGGAAGATTCCGCGGTTCGAGCCGATCCAAAAGTCCCCCCGTCCATCCTCAAAAATCTGCGAGATCAACTCATCCGGCAGGCCCTGCTTCTTCGTGAAACTGACGAACCGGCCGTCCTTGTAACGCGACAATCCGTGGGAAGTGCCAATCCACAGCGCGCCCTCCTTGTCTTCGTACAAGGTGCGCACGAAGTCTCCCGCCAACCCATTATTCGTGGTGAACGAACGAAACTTTCCGTCGGCCCAAACATTCAGCCCGCCGCCACTGGT
>JAYUBJ010000405.1:0-5054 GCA_043740915.1 Verrucomicrobiota bacterium | reverse complement strand
CGGGTCTCGGGAATGTTCGTAATAGGTTTCCAGACAGAACATCATCGTCATGTTCGCCCAAAAATCGCGGGTGTGGTCGTCATCAAATTTCTGATCGGGACCGAAATCACCGTCCGCGCGCTGGCTGTTCAGCGCGCCGTTGATCCAGACCTCGCTCTCGGCGATCATCTTCGGATCATTGAAAATATAGGCGAGTTGAAGGTAGCCTTTGAGCCAGTAAGGTAGTTCTTCCCAGCCGTATTGACCTTTGCCGTCTTTACTCAACCACGCATTATTCTCCTTCTGAAGCCAGACACTGATTTCACCCAAATTGCCAGCCAAACCGGCGCGCTGGCGTTTCATAATTTCCAGTAACCAACCTTTCGGTTGCACCGCGCCGATGGGCAGCGGGACGAAGCGGCTCGGCTCCAGCGGCGCGCGATTGCCCAAATAAAAACGATTGGTTGAAGCACTGTCCGGGCGACTGACAATGGTCGCGTTATCCGCACCGAACGCGGAAAGTGTCACGAGCAAAGTGGCCGCGAGAATTCGGGGAGTTAGAGGCATGATTTTTTTTATCATAAAAATCCGGGTGAATCCAAATCAAAATAAAGCCCGCAGGGAATCCATTCCGGCATCTGCTAAAAAGGCCACACTGCCCAGCTGATGAATTGGTTCCAACCGGTTAAATCATTTCCCAACACCGGCAAACCAGTGTCCCGCCGAAAGCCATTCAGCAGATCATCATTGAAGAGATTGAACTACCGTTCGCGCGTTTCCAGGGAGAGTTATTTTGCAGGGGCGTCCGTCGTGGGAGCGCGCAAAATCACGATGCCCGCATCAATGAATTGCCCACCTTCTGTCTGGTGACAATGCACGGCCATCCGATTCACACCGGGTTTGAGCGTATCGGCCGCCGCAGGGTTGATGTTCGTTTCAACGTAGTTCGTGCTATACCCTGGCACGTGTGCGGCCAAAACTCCGTTGAGATAAATTTCCGCGTCTTCATCGTGATACCATTGGATTTGCGCCCCGCGTAAATCTTCCAATCCCAAGGTGAATTCCCGGCGTAGCCAGATGTCGGCGGTGTTCCAAACCGTGCCCACCAAGGCTCCAGGCGTTCCCTCCGTGCCGAAGCCACCAATGCCTTTATTCCACGCGGCATCGTTAAAATCGGGCAACAACCATTGGCTTCCTGGATCGTTCGTGGTGAATTTCCAGATCACTCGTTCATAAAGTCCGTTAGACGCAAGGACGTGCAAGGGCCGTTCCTGATTTTCACCGCGGTTGGCAGTTTGCATGACGGCGGGGTCGAGCTTGGACACGGCGCGATCATAAGTCAGCAAGCCATTGCATTCCGTTTCCACGTCGGTGGTCTGGGTATAAATCGCGGCGCTCAGTCCGAACGAATTGCGCAGGACATGAACGCGATCGAGCAATTTGCAGTAACGCTCCGTCAGAACGGTCGCGTCGGGCATGGGCTGGTAACCCCAAAATTGTTTCGACCAAGTGTGGCCTGGCAGACCCAGACACAGACCGCCAAATTCGCCCAGCACCGCCGCGCGATCGGTTTCGGGCTGGGGACATTCCGGGCCGGGATAGCTATGAACATCAATCAGGTCGCCCACCCGCTTGTCAGTCCACCCGCTGGCGTTGTCCACCAAGCGTGACGGGTCCATGGATTTCAGCCACGTCACCAACCGTTCAGTGTCATACTGTCCCCAACCTTCATTGAAGAGCACCCAGACGATGATTGAGGGATGATTGAATCGCCCTTCGACCATCCGTTGCAGCTCGATTTCAAACTGGGTGCGGCTTTCGCGCGTGGTGTTATTGCCGCTCGGCATATCCTGCCAGACAAGCAGGCCAAGTTTGTCACACCAGTAATACCACCGGTCCGGCTCCACTTTAACATGCTTGCGCGCCAGGTTAAAACCGGTGCGCTTGAGAAATTCGATGTCAAAACGCAACGCCTCGTCGGTGGGTGCCGTGTAAATTCCATCCGGCCAGAAACCCTGATCCAGCGTGCCCATCTGAAATGTGAACTGGTCATTGAGGGCCAGCCGGGTGACTCCCGCCGCATCTTTACGCAACGTGATTTTGCGCATGCCGAAATAGCTGGAGACGGAATCCACGACGTGTTCGCCATTCTTTAGCAAAACCCGCAAGTCGTAGAGAAACGGATCGTCGGGCGACCACAGGTGCATCAGGCCAATTGGCAAACTTAATTCCTTATTAGCCGGTCCCACCACTCGTCCCACTTCCTGACCCGCCACCAGCGCCTGCACTTCTACTTGAAGTCCTTCGCCACCGCTCGCCGTGGCAGCCCGCAGACGTAAAACATGCGCGTCCACGTCCGGCGTCAGCCGCAAATCATCAATGCAATTTTTCGGAACCGGCTCCAGCCAGACCGTCTGCCAGATGCCCGACGTTGGTCCATAAAAAACACCTTCCGGCTCGCGTGATTGTTTGCCACGTGGTTGGTCGCCCTCGGTGGGATCTATCACCGCCACACGAATCTCTTCCTCACCGGACCCCTTCAAACTACTGGTAATATCGAAACTAAACGCGTCGTAGCCGCCGCGATGCTGGCCGATTTCCCGGCCATTGATGAAAACGCGCGCCTGCCAGTCCACCGCACCAAAATGCACCCGCACCCGCTGGCCGGCCCATTTTGCAGGCACTCGAAAATGCCGCTGATACCAAAGCGTGCTGTTCTCATCCAGCCGCCGCATCACTCCGGACAATGAGGATTCGATGGGAAATGGAACGAGAATCTGGCCGTCAAAGTTCGTCACCTCCAGCGCCGCCAACGGCGTGACGGCGTAATTCCACAGACCATTCAGGTTTAGCCAGTCTGGGCGGACTAGTTGCGGGCGAGGATATTCGGGATGCGCGTTCGTCGGGCTAACTTCGGCTGCCCAACGGGTCAGCAATGGCCCCGGTGCTGGCTGCCACGGTTTAGAAATTTCATCCGCCCACAAAACACGGGCCAACAGCAACCAGGCACCCAAAAAATAAACGCCTTTTGTTTTCACAACTTCTCCATTGGCTGGCGCAGTCCTTGGCCGTGACGTTCCATAATCAATTACTGCCGGAGATATTTCGCCACGGCTTCGGTGCGCGAACACACATGCAGTTTTTCGTAAATGCGGCGGATGTAGTTACGCACGGTGTGAATGCTCACGCCGAGTTTGTCTGCGATTTGCTTGTAAGCCTGCCCTTCGGCCAAGCCATCCAACACCTCGCGTTCGCGCGGGGACAAGCCGGTTGTCTCATCGCCCCGCGCCAGCACCGGTTGCAGGGAGAGCACCACTTTGCGCGCGATGGGCGCGGACATAGGTGACCCGCCTTCGTGAACCTCGCGGATGGCTTCAAGCAATTTGGCCGGTGCCAGCCGCTTCAACAGAAAACCGCTCGCACCGGCGGCCAACGCGCTGAAAATTTTGTCCGTATCTTCAAACACCGTCAGCATGACCATTTGTGTTTCGGGCATTTGCGGCTTCAACAACCGCACGCACTCAATACCGCTCATGCCGCCAAGGTTGATATCCATCAGCACGACATCGGGTTTTTCGTTGGGCAGATTCGCCAGCGCCTCCTTGGCGCTGCCATGCACGCTGATGCAGCGGAACCCTTCGGCCACATCCACGTAACCGGCGATGTTCTCGCGCAGGTCAACTTCGTCATCCACGATTGAAACCTTAATTATTTTATTCATGCGTCATTGGCGTCGGGCCTGGCCGGACACCGCTCCGAGCGGCACCGTCAGACTCACCGTAGTTCCCTGTCCCGGCTGGCTATGGATGCTGCACTTTCCGCCCAGAAGTGCGAGCCGTTGCTGTAAATTATGCAGTCCGTTCCCGATCCGCTTTCCGGTCAGCACCCCAGGGTCTTGATGAGCGGAAACTACCGCCTCAGCATTAAAACCGCAGCCATTATCTTCGATTTTGATTTCAAACTGGCCGGGTTCAGCGCGCATCGCCACGCGGATACGGGAAGCGCGCCCGTGCTTGAGCGCATTGTTCAATGATTCTTCAAACGCCAGAAACAGATTATGGCGCGCCTCGGCGGACAGCGGATGATGCGGCAATCGCTGCGGAATGTGCAGCTCGCAATCCACGGCCGTGTTTTGTAAATACTCCGTGGCGTAATGTCCCAAGTAAGCGGCCAGATGTTCCAGCGTGTCGTTGTGGGGATTGACGACCCAGACGATTTCGTCCAGCGACTGCAAGAGGTCGCGCGAGGTGTTGGCAATGGAATTCAACTTACGCGCCACCGGTTCCTGACCCTGCAATTCACCTTTCGCCCGCTCGCTCATGTAAGAAATTTTAGTCAGCTTAGAGCCAATCTCATCGTGCATATCCTGCGCAATCCGCATGCGCTCACGCTCCACCGCCTGCTGCTGCGCCAACACCGCAAGGCGGTGACGCAAGCGACGATTGAACACCCGGCGCACCGTGCCCACCACCAGCGTGCCCACCACCACAACGTAAAGCATGAGTGCCCATTCCGTGCGCCAGAGGGGTGTCGGAATCAAAAAAACAAACGCGGCACCATGCTCGTCCCAGGCGTCAGCACTTCCGGCCTGCACCCGGAAAGTGTATTTGCCGTAGGGCAACCGACCGTAATGCACGCTGCGCTCACTGTCGTCACCCACCCAGTCCGGATCAAAACCGTCGAGCCGGTGGCGAAACCGGATTTTCTCCGGCGCGGAAAAGTTCAAGGCGGTGAACCGGATTTCCAGCGACCGCAAATCCGATGGCAGGCGCATGGGTTCTGCCGCCGGACGGCGCGGCAGCAGCACCCCATTGACCACCACGCTCTCGATCAACACCGGCATCGGCGTCAAACCCACCATCAATCGCAACGGATCCAAGGTGACCACACTGGCGGCCATACCGAACCAAAGTTTTCCGTCAGACGATTTCAGTGCCCGCGGCCAGCCGTAGTCCGTTTCAAGATTCGACATCGCATCCGCTTCATAAACCAACTGGCAATGGATTGGTTCGTGACCCGACACGGAGGCGTCGATGTCCGGTTGAACAATCCGGTAGATTGACCGGCCCGTGCCC
>JAYUBJ010000404.1:0-5056 GCA_043740915.1 Verrucomicrobiota bacterium | reverse complement strand
CGGACAACTTACTTTTGATCAGTGGATCGATCCCGGGGGCCGAGGGTGATTATGTGATCATCCGCGAGGCGAAGAAATTGCCCAAGGGTTCGGCGAAGGCCATTGCGAAGAATGCCGTGCCCGTGGCCAAGGCAACCGAAAAAGCCGCCAAAGCCGCTGCCAAAGCCGTCGCCAAAGCAGACCCCAAGAAGTAAGGCCAGCCAATGAAACTTACCATCAAAGACATTCAAGGGAACAGCCAGGGCGAATTGGAAGTGGGTTTTCCAATCGTCGAAAACGGCCGGGGCACGCAGGCCGTGCACGACACTGTGGTGGCTTTCAACGCCGCCCAGCGCAGTGGCACTGCCTGCACCAAAACCGCGGGCGACGTCGCGGGATCAAACAAGAAACCGTGGAAACAAAAAGGGACCGGACGTGCCCGCGCCGGTTCGTTCGCTTCCCCGTTGTGGCGTGGCGGCGGCGTGGTGTTCGGCCCCAAGCCGCGCGACTTCAGCAAGAAGGTCAATCACGGCACCAAAAAACTGGCGCTGCGCAAAGCGTTGAGTGAGCGGTTGAAGGCTGGCGACGTGGTGGTCGTGAACGAGCTGAAGCTGACGAGCCATAAGACGAAGGAATTCCTGGGCGTGCTCGCCGCGCTGCAATTGGAAGGCACGGCGATTTTCATCAACGACGCCGTGGACAAGAACTTGACGCTGGCGACGCGCAACGTCTGCTGGGTGGAGTTGGCGACGAGTGATTCGCTGAACACGTATCAAGTGTTGAAGAGCGACAAGCTGGTTTTCACCCAGAGCGCGTTTGAAAAGGTCGGGCAACGGCTCAACTAGCCATTACTTTGTCATGAATTCGTTTGAAATCATCAAGAGCGTCCGCCTCACGGAAAAGGGGACGATGCAGGCCGTCAAGTTTAACCAGTACACGGTGGTGGCCGACCGGCGCGCGAACAAGATTCAGATCCGCCAGGCGGTGCAGGAGCTGTTTAAAGTGAAGGTGCTGCGGGTGAACACGGTGAACGTGGACGGCAAGCTGCGCCGCCAGCGCACTGCTTCAGCCGGGCAGGATGCGAGTTGGAAAAAGGCGCTCGTCACCTTGAAAAAGGGCGATAAAATCAACCTGACCTAACGTAAGATTTTTATGGCTGTCAAAAGTTTCCGCCCCCTCACTCCGTCCACGCGCTACGTGACGATCGCGTCGTTTGACGACATCACGAAGACCAAGCCCGAGAAGAGCTTGATCTTCACCCGCAAAAAGACGGGCGGCCGCAATTGCTACGGGCGTGTGACCAGCCGCGGCATCGGCCGGGGCCACAAACAGAAAATCCGCAATATTGATTTCAAGCGTAACAAGCACGGCGTCGAAGCCAGTGTCATCGCCATCGAATACGATCCGATGCGCACGGCTCGCCTGGCTTTGGTCGAGTACGTGGACGGCGAACGCCGTTACATCCTCGCTCCCAACGGCCTGACGGTCGGCGTGAAAGTGATGAGCGGCCCGGCAGCCCCGCCGGAACTTGGCAACGCGATGCCGTTGAAGACGGTGCCGATCGGACTGCCGATTCATAATTTGGAACTGACCCCCGGTCGCGGGGCGCAAATGGTGCGTTCCGCCGGCGGTTCGGCCCTGCTGATGTCCCGTGACGAAGGCTACGCGCAGGTGCGGCTGCCTTCCGGCGAAATCCGCAAAATCAACGAAGCGTGCTATGCAACCATCGGGCAGGTGGGTAATACCGAGCATGAAAATGTGGTGCTCGGCAAGGCGGGCCGCAGCCGGCATCGCGGCATCCGGCCGTTGTCCCGCGCGGTGGCCAAAAATCCGGTGGATCATCCGATGGGCGGCGGCGCCGGCAAGACCTCCGGCGGCGGCCATCCGGTGACGCCGTGGGGGGTCATCACCAAGGGCTACAAGACCCGCAACAAGCGCAAACTCTCGAGCCGGTTTATCGTCGTGCGCCGCGATGGCCGTCCGATGAAACAGAGGTAATTTTTTATGGGACGCTCAATTAAAAAAGGCCCGTTTATTGACCAGCACCTGCTGGACAAGATCGTCAAGGCGAAGGCGACCTCGCAAAAGACGCCGATCAAGACCTGGTCGCGCCGTTCGATGATCACGCCGGACTTTGTCGGGCTGACCTTCACCGTGCATAACGGCAAGGTATTCAACCCGGTGTTCGTCACCGAGAACATGGTGGGACACCGTCTTGGCGAATTTTCGCTGACGCGCACGTTTAAAAAACACGGCGCGCACACCGCCAAAGCGGAGGCCAAATAGACTTATGCAAGTTCAAGCGATTACCCACAACGTGCGCATGTCCGCCCAAAAGGTGCGCGAGGTGGTGCGCCAGATCCAGGGGCTGCCGGCCCTGCAGGCGCTGGCGGTGCTGGGCGTGGTGCCGCGCAAATCGGCCCAACTCGTGGCCAAGACCCTCAAGTCGGCCATCGCCAACGCGGAAAACAACAACGGCGTAAAGCCGGAGTCACTGAAGGTGCGGCTGGCCGTGGCGCAGACGGCGCAGACCATGAAGCGCATGCGTCCCAAGGCGCGGGGTTCCGCGGGGCCGATCTTGAAGCGCAACAGCCATATCAAAATCGTGGTGTCCGACGAATAATTTTATGGGCCAAAAAATCAATCCAATCGGTTTTCGCATCGCGGTCAACAAGGACTGGCGCTCGAAATGGTATGCCGACAAAAAGGAATTTGGCAAACTACTGTCCGAGGACCGCACGATCCGCGACATCCTGAAGAAGAAGCTGGAGTCGGCGTCGGTGCCAAAAATCCTGATTGAACGCGCGGCAACCCGCTGCCGCATCACGATTTTCACGGCCCGTCCCGGAGTAGTCATTGGCCGCAAGGGGGCGGAGATCGACAAACTCAAGGAAGAACTGAGCAAGATGACGGGCAAGGAAATTTACGTGGACATCCAGGAGGTCAAGACACCGGAGACGGATGCCCAGCTCGTGGCGGAGAATATCGCGATGCAATTGGAGCGGCGCATTTCCTTCCGTCGCGCGATGAAGAAAGCGCTGCAAACCGCGATGGATTTCGGCGCCGAAGGGATCAAGGTTCGCTGCGCCGGACGGCTGGGTGGCGCGGAAATCGCCCGTGTGGAAATGTACCATGAAGGCCGCGTTCCGCTGCACACGCTGCGTGCGGACATTGACTACGGTTTTGCCGAGGCCCGGACCATGTATGGCAAGCTCGGCATCAAATGCTGGATTTGCAAAGGTGAAACCAAGGCGGTGAAAACCGCTTTGCCGGCGGCGCCGATTGTGCCGGTTGCCGCCAATTAAGCCCGAAAGAATTGATTTAGGAATTTGTTATGCCATTGATGCCCGCTAGAGTTAAGTACCGCAAAATGCACCGCGGCAGCCGTGCCGGCATGGCCTCACGCGGGGCGACCGTTGCGTTTGGCGAATATGGGTTGCAGTCACTGGAACGGTGCTGGCTGGATACCAAGCAAATTGAAGCGGCCCGGGTGGCGATCAACCGCCACATGAAACGACGCGGCAAGATGTGGATCCGGATTTTCCCCGACAAGTCGTACACCAAGAAACCGCTGGAAACCCGTATGGGCAAGGGCAAGGGGCCGGTGGAATCCTGGGTGGCGGTGATCCGTCCGGCGAATGTGTTGTTCGAGGTGGACGGGGTGACGGAAGCGGTGGCGCGCGAGTCGATGCGCCTGGCGGCCACCAAGCTGCCGATCAAGACGAAATTTATTTCCCGGCACAAGCTGGGTTAAGCCGGAGACTTTGACCGATGAAAATGTCCGACCCGAAAATTAAAGACGGAAGCGTAGTGGAATTGACGGCCCTAAGCCGGGATTTGCGGCAGGAGTTGTTTAATCTGCACTTGCAGAAAGCCAGCGCGCAATTGGAAAAGCCGGGCCGTTTGCGCATCCTGCGCAAAGACATCGCGCGCGTTGAAACCCAA
The DNA here is from genome assembly GCA_043740915.1 of Verrucomicrobiota bacterium. Lineage (GTDB taxonomy): Bacteria > Verrucomicrobiota > Verrucomicrobiia > Limisphaerales > JAYTXL01 > JAYTXL01. The sequence goes on along the minus strand of JAYUBJ010000404.1, from coordinate 1,132 downwards.
ATTTCCCTTCTGCGCAAGAAGGCAGCCTAAGCCATCCCTATGTCAGAAACCCCTATTGCCCGCGGTCAGCGCAAAGAACGCTCCGGTGAAGTCATCGCCAACAAGATGACCAAAACTATTGTGGTGCGTGTGGAACGGCGCTTCCAGCATCCGACCTTCAAAAAGGTCGTGACCAGCTACAAGAAATTATACGCGCACGACGAGAAGAATGAAGCCAAGGTGGGGGATCGCGTCCGCATCGAGGAAACCCGGCCGGTGTCCAAGACCAAGCGCTGGCGGTTGGTGGCCATCGTCGAACGCAATCAAGATGCCGCACCGGTGGCGGCCTGACCTGAGATTTTATGCTGCAAATCCGTTCCATTTTAGACGTGGCCGACAACACCGGCGCCAAACGCGCCGCCACCATCGGGGTGATTGGCCGCAACCAGCGCTACGCGCAAATCGGCGACATCATCAAGGCGCACATCAAGGAAGCGGCGCCGGATGGCACGGTGAAAAAAGGGGACGTGGTGGACGCGGTGGTGGTTCGCACCCGCAAAACCATCCGCCGCAACGACGGCTCGTATCTCCGCTTTGACAGCAACGCCATCGTGATCATCGACAAGGACCAAAATCCGCGCGGGACGCGCATTTTCGGGCCGGTGGCGCGGGAACTGCGCGACAAGAAGTTCATGAAGATTATCTCGCTCGCTCCCGAAGTGATTTGAAGTTATGCTTAAATTTCATGTAAAAAAAGGGGATGAAGTGGTGGTCATCAGCGGTGCCGAAAGAGGCAAGCGCGGCAAGATCATCCAGGTCCAGACCGGCAAGAGCCGCGTCATCGTCGAAGGGGTGAAGATGATCAAGAAGCACACCCGCAAGAGCCAGCAGAATCCGCAAGGCGCGATCGTCGAGCGGGAAGGAACCGTCCACATATCCAACGTGATGAAAGCGGAACAGTTTGACGCCCGCGCAGCCAAGCGGGGCGTGGCACCGGCCGCAGCCTGAGTTTGAAGTATGCAAGCCCGACTTTACAAAAAATATACCGACACCGTCCGGCCCGCGCTGATGGAAAAGCGGCACTACAAAAACGTGCATCAGGTGCCGCGGGTCGAGAAAATCGTCATCAACATGGGCGTCAGTGCCTCGTTGG
>JAYUBJ010000403.1:0-5067 GCA_043740915.1 Verrucomicrobiota bacterium | reverse complement strand
CGGTGGCGTGAGACTCCGTCGAACCCTAACTCGAGCGCAGCGAGGCGAGCCGAGCGAGCTTCTCCCTTTTTGAGCCAGGTTCCCCGCGCTCGCGCCTCTTGCGTCGGCAGTCAGGGCTCGACAGAGTCTCGCCCCACCATGAGTGGGCCATGCTCAAGTTTTGGAGTGCGGCGCTTGACGCCGTTTTCGCGCGGGTATTACGTTGCGCCATGTTGTTCAGCCATCGCGGCGGGCCGAAAGCGGCGCAGCAGCGCACGCAGTCCAAGACGCTGCCGCGCTCGTCGAAGGCGCCATTCGAGTTGCCATTTTAGCTCCTCATCACGGTATGATCGCTGATTTGAATATCGAGCAACCGGAGGCGTTGCTCCGCTACCTGCGCGAAACCGGACGTTTGTCCGCTGATGAAGCCGCTGTTTGCAAGGTGCTCGCGGGCGGCGTTTCGAATCGGACGGTGTTGGTCAAGCGCCCAAACGGCGAGACCTGGGTCATCAAACAGGCGCTCCCCAAATTGCGGGTGGCGGAGGACTGGTTTTCCGATCCTGCCCGGATTCATTGCGAGGCCTTGGGCCTAACTTGGCTGGCCCACTTGGCACCAGCCGGAACCATCACGCCGATGATCTTTGAGGATCGCGAACAGCATTTGCTCGCCATGCAGGCGGTGCCGCAACCGCATGAGAATTGGAAAACCCTTTTGCTGGCCGGTGAATTGGAACGGGATCACGTCGTCCAGTTCGGCCAATTGCTCGGCACGATTCATCACCGATCGCGCGAACTTCAGAAAGAAATCGCGCCGGTTTTTGAAGACCGCACTTTTTTCGAAACCCTGCGGCTGGAACCTTACTATCGTTTCAGTGCCACCCGAAATCCGGCGACGGCCGCGTTCTTCGCTGAATTGATTGGGGACACGCTGGCGACACGACTCGCGCTGGCGCACGGCGATTACAGTCCGAAGAATATTCTCGTGCATAAGGGCCGCTTGATCTTGCTCGATCATGAAGTCATCCACTTTGGAGATCCGGCATTCGATCTGGGTTTCTCGCTGACCCATCTGTTGAGCAAAGCCCATCACGTGTCGGCGCGACGCGCGGATTTTCTGCAGGCGGTTGCAGGGTATTGGGAAAGCTACCGCCAAACTGCCGGGGAGATCCCGTTGCTGCCGGGTTTGGAGCGGCGCGCAGTGCGACACACGCTCGCTTGTTTGCTCGCCCGGGTGGACGGCCGATCACCGTTGGAATATCTGACAAAACCTGAACGCGATCGGCAACGGGCGATCGTGCTTTCCTTGATTGCCGACCAGCCAGAGAGTGTGTTGGACTTGACCGAGGAATTTGGAAGGCAGCTCAACGCATAGCGACAATGTTCCGCATCGAACAACTCAGCGCGCTGGAAATCCTCGACAGCCGGGGACGGCCCACGGTGCAAGCGACCTGTCGGCTGGCCGGCGGATTTACGGGCACGGCCTCGGTGCCGTCCGGCGCTTCGACCGGGCAGGCAGAAGCGGTCGAACTTCGCGATGGCGATCCGCAGCGTTATCGCGGCCTGGGCTGTCGCCGCGCCGTGGCCAACGTGAACGAGGTCCTGCACTCCGCACTGTCAGAACGTGGATTTCAATCCCAGGCAGAACTCGACCAGGCCATGGTTGTGCTGGATGATACGGATAACAAATCTGGTTTGGGTGCCAACGCCATTCTCGCGGTCTCGCTCGCCTTCGCGCGCGCGTCGGCCCGACAGTGCAGCGTACCGTTTTACCAACATTTCGCCGACCTGCTGGGACAACCGCTCCGCACACTCCCGCGTCCCACCATCAATCTATTCAGCGGCGGCAAGCACGCCGGTGGGCAAGCGCCGTTGCAGGACCTGCTGATCGTGCCCGCCTCAGCACGGACGATGGACCAAGCGTTGGCCATGGCGTTTGAAGTTTATCAAAGCGCGGCGGACTTGATTGCGAAAAAATACGGCGTGCGTCTGCTCCGCGCCGATGAAGGCGGTTTGGCGCCGCCGTTCAAAAACGCCGAGGCCATGTTCGAAGATGCTGTAGCAGCTATTAGCGCGGCGGGTTTGAAGCCGGGTGCCGATGTCTCCCTCGCTGTCGATGTGGCCTCAAGTCAGTTTTATCAAGAGGGATTTTATCACCTCGGCCATGAAGCGTTGAGCAGCCCGGCCATGATCGAACAGCTTGACCGGTGGGCATCGCAGTATCCCATCGTAAGTATCGAGGACGGATTGGCGGAGGAAGATTGGGGGCACTGGCCGGAGTTGAACCGACGCCTTGGTTATCGGATGCTGGTAATGGGCGATGATTTGTTGTGCACGAATCCCGGCCGCATCCGCCGGGCGATCGACGCGCGCGCCGCGAATGCGCTGCTCCTGAAAGTGAATCAGATCGGCACCGTGTCTGAAGCCTTGGAAGCGTACCGCATGGCGCGCGCCGACAGCTGGCGAATCACGGTCAGCGCGCGGAGCGGCGACACCGAGGACGACTGGCTGGCCGATCTCGCGGTGGGCTGGGCCGGCGACCAGATCAAGATCGGCTCCATCACCCAATCCGAGCGCTTGAGCAAATACAACCGGCTGCTGGCGATCGAAGCGGAAACAAAATTGCCGCTGCAACCCTGGCCGAACGAGGGTTGAGAAATCGGGCAATTTCAATCCCGGCCTGAGGTGAGGGTTTTAAGTTGAGCACGCATCCGGAGAGACCACCCGCACACTGCCCCGGCGCGCGTAGCGCAGCCGTCCTCGGCTGCGAGTTCGAGGGGCGTCCGCGCCCCGTTGACCGAACCAGCCGCGAGACGCGTCTGGAACTCGCAGGCGAGGACGCCTGCGCTACGGGGGCGGTGTCTCGACACACCGGCGCAGCCTCGCCGAACAAATTCCCTTGCGCCAACAGAAGAGAGGATTAACGTCACATCGTCCCAAGCGCGACTCTGTGGGAACACGACTCCTCCCTTTGTGCCTCGTCCTTTTTCACTCGGTCTGCCTGCCTCCGGTGCTCTGGCCATCGCGCCTTTGGTGCTCACTTCGCCGTTGCTGCTGCGCAACTGCTTTTAATTTTTGCTGCCCTCATTACATCTATGCGCGCGTCTCTGGCGATCTGGTAATTGGGATGGAGTTGGATTGCCCGTTCAAAACACTCCAGTGCCTTCGAATACCGTCGCTCGGCACGGAGGATGAGACCCAGGTTGAAACAGGCTTCGTACTGGAGCTCATCTGTATCCAAGCGAACCGCACGTCGATGGCATCGCTTGGCTTCGGGGTAGCGGCCCTGCTTGGCAAGGACCGCACCCACAAATATTAGTCCTGGGGTCGTTGCTTTGAACTCCAAGGCGCGGCGATACCAATGCTCGGCTTTCTGCAAGTCACAATCTTTGTACCGGTGGCCCCACTGGACGCACATCTTCTGCTGAAGGATTGCCGGGGCCAGTCTTTCGGCACGAGATAAGGCATGGTGCGCGGCTTGGTAATGAGTCAAATGGACGAAAATGTCCGCGAGTACGATCCAACCCCAGGCGTCGTCTGGGTAGTTGGTGGTGTATTGGGTTGCGATTTCAATGGCACTTGTTCCATTGCCGTCCTTCCAAGCGCCCCAAAGCGTTTCCCAGAGCTTCGTTTTTGCCTTGGTCCCGAGATGAGGTTTTCCCTTCGCTTTTGATTTCAGCGTTCTCATCACTTTCTTGCGCGCTCCTTTGGCGAGCTCATAATCGGGATCAATCTTGATCGTCCGATCAAAGCACTCCAGTGCTTTTGGGTACCGCCGCTCGGCATGCAGTAGGAGACCAAGGTTGTAATACGCTCCTGCGGGTGGGCACGTAGCTAAACGTATCGCACGCCGGTGGCATTGCTTGGCTTCGGAAAGTCGGCCCTGCTTGGCAAGGACCTCTCCCAAATACGTCAGCGCTGGGGTAGTTGCTTCGTGTGCGACCGAACGACGAAACCATTTCTCGGCTCTCTGCAAGTCACAACTTCCGGCATACAGGTTTCCCCGTTGTATGTAAAATCGTCGACGAATAGAGGGTGAGGCCAACTTTTCGCCATGGGACAGCGCACGGTGCGCAGTTTCGTATTGGGCTAGGCGGACGAGAACATCGGCGAGCACCATCCAACCCCAGACGTTATCTGGATAAGTAAAGGTGTATTGCAATGCGTATTCGTGATTGGTGGCGGTGCATCCCTCCTTCCAGGCACGCAGAAGCCTGACCCAGAGCTTTCTCTCTGCCTTCGTCTCGATTTGAAGCCTGCCTTGGCCGCTCGTTTTCACGCGGCCAGTATAAGTGAACCGTGATCCCGTTGGCGAATTCCTTTTTCGTTCCGGATGGCCTGCAATCCTGGCCGAACGAGGGCGTTGAAAGAACTTGGTTGAATTCAGACGGGCCCAGTGCACCGCGACCTCTTCCGTGTCAATGGTTCGGGGACAACGCATCAACGCCGCCGGTTGTTTTCGCGATGAGCGAGCGCCGTCAAGAGGGTATCTAGAACCAGGTCGAGGTGTTTGCCCAAATCCTCCGCCAGAAAGCGCAACACGAAATACCCATTCTGTTGCAGCAGGACATCTTTTCGACGGTCCCGCCGATACGCCTCGGCGTCAGCAAAATGCTGTGCACCATCCAGCTCGATGACGACGCCAGTTTGGACGCATAACAGATCCACCTCCATCTTTCCGCCCCCGTCGAAAGAAATCGGCAATTCCACATTCAGCCGGAATCGACCCATCGTTTCCGGCAAGGTTTGCAGGCGACGAAAAAGAAACGCTTCGCTGGCGCTCCGGGCCCGATCATCCCCCTCGGCTTTGGCGCCGGGAGACCGCGCCACATGCACGAAAAGATTGGCCAGCGGCACATCCACTCCATCGCGAATGAGCCGGCGAACACTGGCGGCGTAATCCCTTTTCCATTCCGGATCGACGGGAAGTGGAATTTCGGCAGGCCAGCCCGGGAGCGCGCTGCCCGGCAGCAGGATGGTGTAACCGAGACCTTCATATCCACGGCATCGTTTGTCGAACATCCGGGAAAGCATGGGAACATTCAGGTCGGCATAGTCATAAACGCGCACTTCGCGTTTGCCCTCGCGGAG
>JAYUBJ010000402.1:0-5077 GCA_043740915.1 Verrucomicrobiota bacterium | reverse complement strand
TTTTTTTGCAAGACAGTGGCGTAGTTGAAATACGGCTTGGGGTAATTTGGATTAATCTGGATGGCTTGTTGAAAATGGGCGCAGGCGGAGTCGAACTCCCCAAGCTGCGCCAGAACCGTACCCAGGTTATTGTGAACTTTTTCGCTTTTGGAGCCGGCGCGGAGGGCCTCGGAAAAATGAACCTTGGCGGCTTCGAATTTTCCCGCCGCGGCCAGCAGACCGCCCAGATTATAATGGGCCTGCAAATTGTTCGGCTGGAGGCGCAGGCACTCGGTGAAATGAACCATCGCTTCGGTGCCTCGGCCCGCATTGGCCAGCGCCACCCCGAGGTTTTGTTGGGCGGTGGCATTATTCTGGGTCACGGCTACTGCGTGCTCGTAAAGCGCGATGCTATCGTGCCAGTACGCCAGTTGCCGGTGGGTGAGGAGCAGGCAGGCCAGGAGCGCCACCAAAGTGACACCGAACCCGAAGGCCCGGGCGAACGGCCGCCGACCCAGCCAGTGGTGCAGGCTCCACGCCAGCATCAGGAACAAACCAATATGCGGGAGGTAAGTATATCGATCCGCCCTCGCCTGGGTACCCACCTGGATCAGTCCGATTACCGGCAACAGCATTCCCAAAAACCACAACCAGCCGACGAGTAGCCAAGGCTGGGTGGAGCGCCCTCGAAATACCAGCACCGTGACACCCATGAGTAATAAGGCGGAAAACAATCCCGCGACGACCGGGGGCTGCTGGGGCAGGGGATAGAAGACACAGAGATCCACGGGGAAGAAAGTGTTGCCCAGATAACGGCTGTAGGCGGCGAATGAATTGAAAATACGCATCGCATAGGGGACGGCTTCGATGGACTTTACCGCGCCGCCCGCGTGTTGTGCGCTGAGGGTGGCCAGAACGGCCGCGAAGGACAGGGCAAGGAAGGGAATCTTTTCCGCCAGCAATTTACAATCGGCCGCTCGAGCCCGCGCGCGGTCGGAAGGCTCAGCGACCGGGAGCCGTCGACGCAGGGGCCAGTAATCCAGCAGGAGCAAAATGAAGGGCAAAGTGACGAGCATCGGTTTGGCCATGAGGCCGAAGGCGAACAAAACCAGCGTCAGGCCGTAGCGCAGTTTTGTCGGGGCGGCGACATAGCGCTCGTACGCGAGCAGGGTGAGCAGGAAAAACAGCGTGCTGAGGACGTCTTTGCGTTCGGCGATCCAGGCGACGGATTCCACATGGAGCGGATGCCATGCGAAGAGTGCGGCGACCGCGAGGCTGGGCCAGACGGATTGGGTCAGGCGGCGGAGGAGGAGAAACAGAAGGAAGGTGTTGACGGCGTGCAGGACGATATTGGTCAGGTGATGTCCGCCGGCGAAAAGGCCGTACATCGAGCAATCCGCCATGTGTGAGATCAGCGTCAGCGGATGCCAGTTGGCGGCGACGACGGTGGTGAAGGCCCATGGGAGATTGGCGAGGGAGAGTCCCTGGGCCACCCGGGGGTTCTCGGTCACGTAAAGATCATCATCCACGACGAGGAAGTCAAAGTGGGTAGCCTGCCAGTAGAGCACGAGAGTGACCAGGACCAAAATCAAACCGAGCAAAAGAATCCGGCGTCGTTCCATTGCCGAATTTTTAATCCTTGATGGGTTCGTGGACGAGGAAAAAGCCGAAGCGGCTCCGGAGAGACCAGCGGAGGGTGTGGAACCGCAGAGTTTACTTCGCGTGGGATTTGCGCGTCTTGAGGGTTTTCAGTGCCAGCCCGAGCCACAGCGACCCGGAGACGAGCAACGCCACGGGCAGGATCAGCACCGCTTTTTGGAGATTGTTCCAATGCTGGGAGAGATGACCGACGATTTCCGCCGACCACATGTCACCGAAGAGATGGATCATGAAGATGGAGATGGCCATGGCACTGGCGCGCAAGTTCACGGGAACCGTTTCGAGAATGAGCGTATTGACCGGGCCGGTGGAGAGGAACAGGAGGAACATTCCCAACGCCAGGAAGCTCATGGCGAGGGTCGTGTTGCCGACGGAGAATGCGGTCAGCACGGCGGGCACGGCGGCGAGGGTGGAGCAGCCGAGCATGAGGGCATAGCCGGCGGGGTTGCGTTTTTGCCAGGCGGTGGCGGCGAATCCGCCGATGAGCGTGCCGAGGAGGCCGGTGAGCACCAGCACGCCGCCGAAGAAAACGCTGGCCCGGGCGGGCGGGACCTGATGGATGCGGATGAGAAACTGCGGTCCCCAAAACGCGAACCCGCCCACGGCGAACGTGTAGGCGACGTAGCCCCAGACCACGAGTTGATAATCCGTCAGCGCGATGAGTTTGAGCAGATCGCGCGGTTTGGGTTTGGTGACGGTCTGGTGGTCCGACTGGCCGCGTTTGGGTTCCTTAAACGGCAGCAGGAGCAGCGCGAGCACCAGCCCCGGCGCACCCGCCCAGATGAAGGCCGAGCGCCAGGTGTGGTGTTCCACCATGTAGGCGCCGAGCAGGTAGCCGAGGGCCGAGCCAACGGGTATCGCGACGTAAAAAATCGTCAGCGCATTGTTCCGTTTGGCGGTTGGAAAGGTGTCGGAAATCAAGCTGGGACTGATCGTCGCGTAGCTGGCCTCGCCCACGCCCACCAGCACGCGAAAGAACAGGAGCAGGGCGAATCCACCGGCGAATCCGGTGAGCACCGTGCCCAGGCTCCAGATGAAAATGCCAAGCGCGATCAGCCATTTGCGCGCCATGCGGTCGCCCAGATAGCCAAAGAAAGGCGAGGTGACAAAGTAGCCGATCATAAAAATGGTGTTGATGCGGCCGAGTTGATCATCGGTGAGGTGGAATTCGTTTTGCAGCGGCGTCAGGACGGTCGGGATGATCTGGCGGTCGAGATAATTCAAGAGGTTCAGCCCGGTGAGGATGAACAGCGTCCAGAAAGGGGAAAGCGTGCGTTGGTTCATGGCCGGGCGTTCCCCTCGAGAGCGGGTGTCGGTTGGGTCAAGGGCAGGTCAGAAAAAGTCCGTTGCTCATTTTGCCGGCGGACAAATGCAATGGTGCCCAGCAGCAACACGGCGAGGGCGGCGATTTGATAACCGCTGAGCGGGCCGATCACGCGTGGCGTGGCGCGCTTGAACTCGTGGAAAAAACGGAACCCGCCATACGCCATCAAATACAGGTGAAAATGCTGTCCGGACAAAATCCGACGCTGGCGCAGAATGCAAAAGGCCAGGATGGCGAGGGCGTTGAACAGGATTTCCAGCGGCACGGCCGGCCAGCGGGCGTCGCCCCGTGCGTCGGTGAGCGTGAACCAGGCCGGTTCACAGATTTGTCCCAGGCAACAGCCGTGCAGCCAGCAACCAATGCGGCCGAGGATGATGCCCACCGGGGCTATGAGCGCGAACCAGTCGCCGGTCGCGCGCGGGTAACCGGTGAGGCGCTTGGCGATTTCCACGCCGGCGTAACCGCCGAGCAAGGCACCGAGGATGCTTTTGCCGGTGGCGAGTTGGAGCCAGAAATCATCCGCGCCCCAGTGCAGCCAGCCTTCCGCGCCGAGATAGACCAGCTTGGCGCCAAGAAACGCCGAGACGAGGGCGGCGATGTAAATCACGAGCAACCGCTCATCGCGCCGCGCCAGCCGCGACCAGAACAGGAGGCTCACGAAAATGCCCGCGAGCATCAGCCAGCCGTAGGCGGTGGAGCGTTGGGGCGGAATTATTAGCCCGAAAATCATTCGTGCCGAGCCTCCAATACACAACCGGCCAAAATGGATATTACACCATTCATCACGAGAAATACGACGGCCAGCGCCAGGGCCAACATGACCTGGGCGACCCCAGTCTTCGTGTTGCGCAGAAGCCCCACGGCGGCGACAAAGCAGCACGCTAAAGCAGAGATAAGAATCGTAGCGACCAGGAATGTTTCGAATGACGCCGGAATCTTTATCTTCATGGATTGGGTGAGGTTCGAAAAGATTCTCAACGTCAACGACACCACGCTTGGCAGGAATGCAACGAACAGCCAGATGATTTTCGGAAGCCGTTTTTTCTCTTTGACCGGGTCATTTGGTTCGCTGTCCATAACTCTGTTTTCTATTTCGTTTTGCAATCCGCAAAGCCCGAATAGTAACGGCAAAATGAATCCAGCTTTCCGTCCGGGCGGATGACGTGCGTGCAGCAGCGGTCGATGCGGTCTTCATCCCACGTTCCCGCGTCCATGAACGGCTTGATGAACAGCCGGAACGTGTGCGAGGCGTCCAGCTCGAATTTTTTCAGCAGTTCGCCCAGCGGCTCGGAATCGCAGCCGCATTGCATCAGATCTTCTAACTTGTACCGCACCTTGTCGCTCAAAAATCCCTGCACCGCCGTGAAGTCGATGAAGTCGCTGACCGAACGCACCTGGCCGCCGACCTTGAGCAGGTAGCCGATAGTCGCGCAGTTCGGATCACCGCAGGGCAACGGTGTGAAATCCTCGAAGCGCAATTTGCCCGCTGATTGTGCGACCGAGGCGAGGATGATATCCGCCGTGTTTAATCGGGTCTGGGGTCTGGGGTTTGGGGTTTGGGGAAGAATTGTGTCAAGGGCGTGTCTGTTCGTTCCCGAGACCGCGGGCCCCAGACGCGAAACCCTTCCACTCTGAAATATCGGTTGAAAAGAAATTCCGCGCACATGCGGCCAGCGCAGGCCGAACTCGATGGCGTCCCAGAGATACGGCAGATTCTCCGGCGTGACCGTCATGGCGAGCGTGATGGGGAGGTTCATTTCCTCACAGCGTTCGAGGCACCGCTCGCGCATCGTGCGCAAGTCCGCACCGCGCAGAAATTGTTGACCCGCTTCCTGCGGGCCATCGAACTGGAGATAAAGCTGGAAGTGTCCGTAGCGAAAGGCTTCGCCCAATTCGCGCGCAAAAGTTTCGTCGTTTGCGATACGGACGCCGTTTGTGTTGAGGAGGACGTAATCAATTTTTGGATGGTTCTGCAGCCAGCGGAGCAGCTCGAAGAATTGTGGATGCAACGTCGGCTCACCGCCGGAGAGTTGGAGAATCTCGAGGCCACCCTTGCGGTCAATCACGCCCTGGATGCGGCGCTGCAAGTCCGCGAGCGGCACGGCGTCCACGCGC
>JAYUBJ010000401.1:0-5078 GCA_043740915.1 Verrucomicrobiota bacterium | reverse complement strand
GGGGCGTGAGGCCGGTCCTGGCGCTCGACACTTATGAGCACGCCTACTACGCCGATTTCTTCACGGCGCGCGGCGCGTATGTGGACGAGTTCATGAATTTCATCGATTGGGATGTGGTGAACGCCAATCTTGGCTAGGCAGTTTTGCGACCGGCACCAGGTGGTTGAACGGCAGAGCCTCACGCCTGGGGCCCAAAGGACACAATGCGGCGGAGCCGCAACCACACTCCCTCTCCGCCATGAAATGGAGGAGAGGGCCGGGGAGAGGAGGCGCGTTTGCTCTGGGATGGCCCCCTCTCCTCAATCCTTTCCCCACTCCTTCGTCGCGGGGCGAGGAAGCCGATCGAGTGGGCCACAAAATCCTCGCAGCACGCGAGGGTCCTGACGGATCGCAGTTCTAAGGAATTGGAAATCTCCGTTCCGTGGCCGACTTACTGGGGTGGGTAAATCAAGCTTCGGCTCGCGCCGTCGGTTCCTGCTTCTGGCTTTGTGTTCGTGGCGTGAGGTGGCAGTCCGGCGTGGGTGAAATGCATTACCTCGGCGGTAGTTTCATTTTGCTTGCGCCGGTTGCGGAGCAAATGGAACATTGTCCGCGTCATGCGCGCCCAAACAAGCCGGCGGTTATTGGCGGTTCAACTCGCGGCGGCGATGTGTTGCTTCGGGTTCGGCATGAGGAGCAATGGGGCGGCACAAACGCGCCCGCCCACGGGTTCGGTCACGAATTCGGGCAGCCTGAAACTCCCGGAGTTTCCCAACGCCAAACACCGCAACGTCATCTTCATTCTCACGGACGATCACCGCTACGACGCGCTCGGTTTTCTTGGCCACCCGTTTTTGCAGACGCCGAACCTCGACATGCTTTCGCGGAATGGCGCGCATCTGAAAAACGCCTTTGTGACGACCTCGCTGTGTTCGCCCAGCCGCGCGTCGATCTTGACCGGGTTGTACGCCCACAAGCACCGGGTGGTGGACAACAACAATCCGGTGCGGAGCGATTTGACTTTCTTTCCGCAATACCTCCAGCAGGCCGGTTATGAGACGGCGTTTTTTGGCAAATGGCACATGGGCGGAGAGAGTGACGAGCCGCAGCGCGGTTTCAACCATTGGGTCTCCTTCAAGGGGCAGGGGAGTTACTTGCCGGGCAAGAATGTGCTCAACGTGAATGGCAAACGCGTGCCGCAGAAGGGTTACATCACCGATGAACTGACCGACTACGCCCTCGATTGGCTGAATACCCGCGACAGCAGCAAACCATTCATGCTTTACCTCGCGCACAAGGCCGTGCATGCCGAGTTCATCCCGGCTGATCGCCACAAGGGTCGTTACAAAGACAAGCCGTACGCGCCACCCCGGACCCAGGCGAACACAGTGGAGAATTACGAGGGCAAACCGATGTGGGTCAAAAACCAGCGCAATAGCTGGCACGGCGTGGACTATCCATACCATGGCACCCTCGATGGCGTGGAGCAGTTTTACAAACGCTACTGCGAAACCCTGCTGGCGGTGGACGAAAGTCTCGGGCGCGTGATTGATTATCTGAAGGAAAAAGAGCTGCTGGAGTCCACGCTGCTGGTGTACATGGGCGACAACGGATTCATGTTTGGGGAGCATGGGCTGATTGACAAGCGCGTGGCGTACGAGGAATCGATGCGGGTACCGCTCCTCATGCATTGCCCGGAATTGATCGCCGGCGGAGTGGAGGTTTCGCAAATGGTGGCGAACATCGACATCGCGCCGACCATTTTGGAGGCGGTCGGATTGAAACCGCCGGCGCACATGGACGGGCGCAGTTTTCTGGCGCTGGCCCAGGGCAAGTCCCCTCCTTGGCGCGACGCGCTGCTGTACGAATATTATTGGGAGCGCAATTTTCCGCAGACGCCGACGATGCATGCGGTCCGGGGCGACCGTTATAAGTACATCCGTTACCAGGGCTTGTGGGACATCGACGAGTTTTACGATTTGCAAGTTGACCCGCAGGAGACGCGCAATTTGATCCGCAGCACGCAACACCAGCAGCTCATCAAACAGTTCAACACGATATTGTTCAACGGTCTGGCGGCGACCGATGGCTTGATGATTCCCATGCTTCCAGACGTTGGCGCGCAATACAATCTACGCAGCCCGAACGGCTCGCCGCCCGCGCCTTTTCCGCCGTTCTTTTTGGGGAAATGACTTCACCCGCACCCCGAACCATTGTCATCACCGGCATCACCCGCGGTCTGGGACGGGCCATGCTCGACGAATTCCACCGCCGCGGACATATCGTGTGCGGCTGCGGCCGCGCGTTTGCAGACATTCAGAAATTGCGCCGCCAATTCAAGCCACCCAATGATTTCGAGATCGTGGACGTGGCCTCGGATTCGCAAGTGCAGACGTGGGCCCGGCGGCTCATCGCGACGCACGGGGCGCCCGATCTGTTGCTGAACAACGCAGCCGTCATCAATCGGAACGCACCGTTGTGGCAGGTCGGCGGACCGGAATTTTCGACGGTCATCGACGTGAACCTCAAGGGTGTGGCGAATGTGATCCGTCATTTTGTGCCGGCGATGATTGCGGAGAAGCGCGGCGTCATTGTGAATTTCAGCTCCGGCTGGGGGCGCTCGACGGATGCGGAAGTGGCGCCTTATTGCGCCACGAAGTGGGCCATCGAAGGACTGACGCAGGCGCTGGCGCAGGAGTTGCCGCCGGGCCTCGCGGCCATCCCGCTTAATCCGGGCATCATCAACACCGATATGTTGCGCAGTTGTTTCGGCGGATCGGCCTCCGCTTATCCCCCGGCCGCCGAATGGGCGGCCAAGGCGGTTCCGTTTTTGCTGAAGCTGGGCCCCGTCGACAATGGTCGGCCAATGACCGCACCGGGCTGAGCGCGTGGCTCAAGCCGTAATCCAAAGCGGGCATGACGAAACCACGGATGGACACGGATGAGCACATCGCGGCAATGCCGTAAACCAAACAATCCATAAGGCCTGTCGGCCGGATTTCGGATTCACAGAAGGAAACCGAGAAAGCGAAGGCCGAAACCATCTTTGTTCTCTTCGTTCGCTTCTGTTAAATCAGTTTCATTTTTGTTTTGCATCGCCCCAAGTGCCATCCGCGTACATCCGTGTGCATCCGTGGTTCAATTCCCGGATCCGAGTTCTCCTGACTTTGACGTTGCGCTTCCGATTTCTCCCGGTAAGTTCCCCGCATGTCGAAGTTGCCTAAGAAGCCGTCGAAGAAAAAAGCATCGAAAGCGATGATGCTGGGCCTCGGCCTGGATTCGGACGGGCATAAGCGCATCACGACCGGCCCCAATTTCGCCTTGGTGGGCGGCACGCAAGAGACGCATGAACTCATGACCGAAAAGGCCATCAAGATTAACGAGAAATTAGCGGCCAAAGGTAAGGAACTCGACGAGGTCACCTTCCAAGAGTTCGACGACATCGCCCAATCGGTCGGATTGCACCCTCATAATCCAAACCGCAATTGAGGGCTTCATTTCTGAGCGTTGCTTATACTTGAGCGCGCATCTTGACGCTTTGGGGGTGCAACCGGTACCGTCACTGGTGAAACCTTTCGAGAACGCGGAAGGCGACACCGATGTCTGTTGAAACATCAGCCCAATACAGTCCATACCTCTTCCTGACGGTGTTCCTGGGAGTGGCCGTTCTCTTTCCGCTCATCCCCCTCGGGCTGGCCTGGCTGTGGGCCCGGAAATACTCACCGCAGAAACCCGGCGCACAAAAAAATGCCACTTATGAGTGTGGACTGGAATCCAAGGGGGACGCCGCCGTCCAGTTCCAGTCCCATTATTATCTCTACGCCATCATCTTCCTGATCTTCGACGTCGAGGTGATTTTTCTACTGCCGTTCGCGGTGGCCTTCACGGGCCTGCCGCTCGGTGCGTTTCTGGCAATCCTAGTTTTCCTGTTGTTGCTCGTCGAAGGTCTGGCGTGGGCATGGTTGAAAGGGGTGCTGACCTGGAGGTAGGACCGGCGTTGCGCCGGTCTCTGGATATCGGGTCAAAGAGTTCAGGAGAGTTTTTAAACGAAAGAAAATGATGGAGACAGGCGCGACGCCTGTCCTACTTTGAAAATGGACGAAGGACTAAAAAGCGAATTGAGCAAACAGGGTGTTTTCACCACCACGTTGGAGGATCTCTACAACTGGGGCCGCAAGAACTCCGTCTGGCCGCTCCAGTTTGGCCTCGCCTGCTGCGCGATCGAGATGATCGCCACCACGATGGCGCGCTATGATCTCGCCCGGTTCGGCGCGGAGGTGTTTCGCCCTTCACCGCGCCAGGCCGACTTGATGATCGTGGCCGGCACCGTGACCAAGAAAATGGCGCCACAAGTCGTCCGCCTCTACAACCAGATGCCGGAGCCGAAGTATGTGATCGCCATGGGCGCGTGCGCCATCAGCGGCGGGCCGTTCAAGCAGGGCTACAACGTGCTCAAGGGCATTGACCGTTTTATTCCGGTGGATGTGCACATCCCCGGCTGCCCGCCGCGTCCCGAAGCCCTGCTGCACGCGTTCATGACGTTGCAGGAAAAAATTGACGCGCAGAAACTGACCGGGGCGAACCGTCCGCGCCATCTCAACGCGGAAATTTCCGGCGCGTATCCGGTGCCGGAGTTTGGTGAACATGATCTCGTGCCGCCGAACAATCCCGCGATCTGGCAGGCACCCAAGGTGGTTCGTTCCTAGCGCCATGGAAACTCTCGAACAAATCAAAGCGCGAATCGAAGCCGCCATCGCCGGTGCGAAGTTGGAAATTATTTCCAACGACAGCCCGTCGGCGCAGCGCTCGTTGCTCGTGGATAACGAACATGGCTTGGCCGTGGCAAAATTCCTGCGCGACGATGCAGAATTGCATTTGGATTTCTGCTCGAATGCGACGGGTGTGGATTGGCCGGAAGCCGAGTTGACCGAGAAGATCAAGGTCAAGCAGTTCGTGGACGGCGTGGAAAAGGAAGTCGAGGAAGTCAAAAAAACCATCCGCCCCGGCTACCTCGAAACGGTCTATCACCTATACTCGATGGCCAAGAAGCACGGGCCGGTGATCCTCCGTCTGCGCACGGAGAATCGCGCGGACAAGAA
>JAYUBJ010000400.1:0-5081 GCA_043740915.1 Verrucomicrobiota bacterium | reverse complement strand
CCACCCAAAAAGCGGCGCAGCAGCGGCCGCAGTCCAAAACCTGGCGGAAGCTCGAGGCACCCTCGCCTACGCGACAGCGTCTTGGACTGCGGCCGCTGCTGCGCCGCTTTTGGCCCGCCGCGTTGCCTGAACGATGCCGCACGAGGGCTATATCTGCGCGAAAGCGATTGCGATCTGCGGAGAGCGAGGAAACCTCAAGTGGTGAGCACCGCTACGGCTTGGCCGCATTGACCTTCGTCTTTATGAACTCAATGATGCTTTGCATGATTTTTTCGCGGTCCACGCCGCCGAAAAAATGGTCGGTGTCGTACCACTCAACCTTCGAGCCCTCACCCGCGGCCTTGTGCAACGCCTGCGCGAAGGGTGCCAATACAATCGTGTCGCGCTTCGCGTTCACCATCAAAAGCGGTCGCGGCGCGAACGACCCGACGTTGTGCGCGGGATCGAGTGACGGTGGGGTTTTGCCCTCGCTGCCCGGAGTGGCGGGCAGGCCGAGGAAACCCACCAGATTGCCGCCGCCGCCGATGGAGACCATCGCCTTCACGCGCGCATCATGCGCCGCGAAAGTGATCCCGGTGAAGGCGCCCCAACTGAATCCGATGAGACCGAAGTGTGCCTTGTCCACATCCGCGCGCGTGGCGAGGTAATCGAAGGCGCGGCTGTAGTCGCCGCAATGCTGGCGGAACCATTCCTGGACCGCATCGGGGTCGAGTATTGAAGCCGACTTTTTTCCGTTGACGCGTCGCTCACCGCGATCGGGCGCATCAATCGCGAAGGCGATGACGCCCTGCTCGGCCAGCAGTCGGCAGGTCCCGACGATGTATTCCGATTGTTTTTTATCGCCGATGCCGTGTTGCACCAGCACGGCCGGCAACCGGCCGCTTTTGCCTTTCGGAAGATATAGGTGGCCCGGGACGCGGTCGCCGGCGATGCCATTGAACTCGACGCGGACGAGCGAGTATTTTTCATTTTCATCGAGCGTCTTCTCGGTCGACTTCAATGGCGCGTCGTGGTCCGTTTTATAGGGTGGTTCGGCGGCGAGGACCGGGACGAAACCAAATGCGAGCAACGAAAATTGGAGCAGGCGACGGGTCATGCAGTATTGATGTCGCCTCCGCTGGCAGGCGTCAAGGCGCGGATTTTGAGAGTGGATCGTGCTGCGCGTTCGCTGGGCGCGCGAGCGTCTTGGACTGCGGCCGCTGCTGCGCCGCTTTTGGGCGGCGGAGCAACTCCTCCACCGCGAAATGGAATCGTGCGGTTGGAAACGTGGTGAGCCGCAGGAAAAGCGGCGCAGCAGCGGCCGCAGTCCAAAAGCTGGCGCACCATTCGCTCCCACCTCTGCAATCGCTACGGCCCGTCCTCCCTTCGCTGCCTTAACAACGCACGCTCCTTTTGTTTTGAAGGTATCTCAACTTGTGTCGTCGAATAGGGGAGGCTACGGTGCCCTGCATCAACTGATGCATCAACGTTACCTGCGATGACGAGGCAAAGGCTGATGCCAGCGAAGCATATTGAACAATGTTGGATCGAAGAAAATTTATTAAACTCGGTGCCTTGGGGCTTACCTTGCCCCAGGTGCTGATGCTAAATGCGCGGGCTGCCCGTCCGCCGCGCACAGGATCAACGAGCCCAACTAAAAAAGCCAGGTCCTGCATCGTGCTGTTTGCGTGGGGCGGGATGAGTCATCTGGATACTTGGGATCCCAAACCGGAGGCGTCGTCGGACATTCGCGGCGAGTTCAAACCCATTTCCACTTCCGTTCCGGGAATTCAGATCAGCGAACATCTGCCAAGGCTCGCCCGGAAAATGCATCACCTCGCCGTGATCCGCAGCGTGCATCATCTGGCGCCGTCGCATCGTTCCGCCGCATATTGGAATTTGACCGGCCAACCGCCACCCACGCTCACGGCGAACTGGGAAGCCACGCGCAACGACCATCCGAGTCTGGCCTCGATGACACTCGCGGCGATGGAGGCCAGCGGGGATCCGCGCCTGGCCAAAAGCATTTTGCACGGCACCGTCGCCCTGCCGTATTCCCTCGCGGACGACGGGCGGATTAACGGGCAGGACGGCGGATTTCTGGGTTTGAAATATGATCCCATCATTGTGCGACCGCCCTCCGGAATTCCTTACGGTGGCAAATCGCCGCACTCGAGTTCGATCGATCTATCGCTGCCGCCGGGAGTGGACCGGGCGCGGCTGGCGTTGGTCCGCGATTTGACGCAGCAACTCGAGGCCTCGGTGAGGATGGGCACCGTGGCCGACACGGAGCCATTCATTCGTGCGCGGGAGAAGGCCTACGATTTATTGCTCGACCCGCTCGTGCGCGACGCCTTCAACGTGGACCAGGAACCCGTCAAACTACGAGAATCGTACGGGCGGCATCTCTGCGGACAGAGCGTGCTGATGGCGCGGCGATTAACGCAGGCCGGGGTGCCCATGGTCACGGTTTATTGTTCGGCCGGAGATTTGAACGGGGCGCAGGGCGATAATTTCGACACGCACGGGGATAATTTCAACCGGCTGAAAAACAAAATGCTGCCGCCACTCGACCAGGCCTCCGCCGCGCTGCTCGAAGATCTGGAACAACAGGGCCGGCTGGAGGAAACGCTGGTGTGCTGGCTCACGGAATTCGGGCGCTCGCCCAAGGTCAACGGTGGGGCGGGACGTGATCATTTTCCGACCTGCTATTCCGTGGCGTTCGCCGGCGGCGGGGTGCAAGGCGGCCAGGTTTACGGCAAATCCAATTCGATCGGGTACGAACCGGCCGAGAACGGTTGTGGTCCGGAAGATTTGCACGCCACCATTTTCCAGGCGTTGGGCATCGATTCCCAGACCGTGATTCATGCGCTGGATGGGCGGCCGCATCCGCTTTCCACGGGCAAGGCGCTGGATATTTTTTAACCCGACGCGATCCGGTTCAAAATCAGAAATTGAAACCGCGGATTTCACGGATGACACGGAGGGAAAAAGCTTTCAAAACTCAGCCGGAACCAGGCAGCAGGAAACCACGAATCGACACGAATGGACCGACTGGGGAAGAAGCGTTGAACCTGAATACCACAATTGAACAACAAAGGAACAAAGGCTCGAAGCCGATCAACCATGAGTTGAAGTCTGGTATGGAAAGAAACTTCATCCGCGTCGTCCACGTCATCCGTGGTGCTCGGCTTCGGGTTTCGCATATCTTTTCGCCCCAGCAAGATCCGCGCGGTCGGGAGCGTCACGCGATTATTTCCCTCACCACTTGGCCATGCACGTCCGTCAGCCGGAAGTCGCAGCCTTGGAAACGGAAGGTGAGCCGCTCATGGTCGATGCCGGGCAGGTGCAGCATCGTCGCATGCAGGTCGTCCAAATGGACGATGTTTTCCACCGCATGATAGCTCAGTTCATCCGTCGCGCCGTAGGTGACGCCTCCTTTAATTCCGCCACTGGCGAGGAAAATCGAAAATCCTTTCATGTGATGGTCGCGGCCCGCCTTTGTCCGCCTGCGCCATCGGCGTGCGGCCAAACTCGCCGCCCCAAACCATCAGCATGTCCGCAAACAAGCCGCGCTGTTTCAAATCGGTGATGAGTGCGGCGGTCGCACGATCCACGCTCGCGGCGTTCCGCTGGATGAACGGTACGAGATCGTTGTGATGATCCCATTCACGCTGATAAAGCCTCGGCATTAACGAATAATGGTGCTGCGCTCGCGGACGGGTTTGGTGCCGGTAGTCGGACTCGAACCGACACGACTGTTAAAGGTCCCAGGATTTTAAGTCCTGTGCGTCTGCCATTTCGCCATACCGGCAACCCTGATTTAATTGGTGTTTTCTATGATTCCAAACTCGCCACTTGACTTTGTGCCGGTATTTGTGCCAGTGTTGCCCCATGAAAGCCCAAGCAACCCAAAGCAACAAACAAACCCGAACTGGCGCAGTGAAACCATGTCGCCCCGATGGATACCATAAAGCCCTGGATGGTCGCAAGCAGCCGATTCGCGGACTCTGGGAGCGGAACGGCAATTATTACGCCCGCTTGAACGTTGAAGACGAGCGCGGACGCCTCCAAGACCGGCGGAAGCGGTTGGAAGGCGCGCAGACGCTCCCGCAGGCAATCAAAGCCCTCGCCAAGCTCCTTGGGCAGCGGGACAGCAACAGCCTCCCCACCCTGAAACGCACGCCCAAGCTGGCCGACTACGCCAAGACCTACTTCGCCCATTACGCGCTGGTGAAGGACGCCAAGCGGCCCGCCACGATTGCGAAGGAGAAAGGGGCGCTGGCGCTCTGGACGGCCCACATGGGCGAAACCCGCGTTGACCGCATCACCCGGGCGCAAATCAATTCCTTCATCGCCCAAAGGCAGGGCGACGGCATTTCTGGCCGCACGGTCAACCTTGACGTGATTGCCCTCCGCAACGTTTTGAACATGGCGATTGACGACGGCTGGCTGAAATACCTCCCCACGGAAAACCTTCGCCCGCTCAAATGGACGGCCAAACAACGCGCCCTTGTAACCGTGGCAGACATTGACCGCCTCTGCGCGGAGGCGATGAAACCCAGCCTGAAAAACGGACAGCAACTTGTCGATTACCTCCGGCTGATGTCGTTCACCGGCGCACGGCGCAACGAGGCGCTACGCCTCCGTTGGGCGGACGTAAATTTCGAGCGCGGTCAAATCACCATCGGCGCGGACGGCCTCGCCAAAAATGGTGAAGCCCGCACTGTGGACTTATACCCCAAGCTCGCCGCGCATTTGCAGGACATGCTCGCCCGTCGGCAACCGGATTCGCAGTTCTTGTTTCCCTCGCCGATACGCGGGAACAAGGACGCCTCGACCAAAACCTTCATGGAAAGTCTGCGGCTGGCCCGCACGGTGGCTGGAATGCCCGCCTTCGGGTTTCACGATTGCCGCCATTTCTTCATTTCCTTCTGTGTCATGTCCGGCATTGATTTTATGACCATTGCCCGCTGGGTCGGCCACAAGGACGGCGGCGTTTTGATCGGCAAAGTTTACGGGCATCTCTCCAACGAACACGCCAAGCAGCAGGCGCAACGAATCAATTTCGAGCCGCAAGTCATGCCTGCCGTCGTGGCGGC
>JAYUBJ010000399.1:0-5083 GCA_043740915.1 Verrucomicrobiota bacterium | reverse complement strand
CAAAAAAGACCTCCCTGACCATGATCTGATCCAGCTTGGCCCGGATGGCCTCTTTGCCGCCGCGACCGACCACCGGGGCGTTGGTCTTCCAAAATGGGTTGGGCGTGGGCAGGTAATTCTTGCTGGTGGGATTTTCCCAGGCTTGTTCCACATCGACCAGTCGTTGCGAGGAGTCGAGCGCGCGCTTGCGGGCGTGGTCGGAATATTTGATTTCGGTGACGAGGTTCAAGTAGTAATACGCCGCCTTGTTATCGGGATCCAACAACACCGCTTCCTTCAATTTCTTTTCCGCCTCGTCCAACCGGCGCATCTCGAACAGCAACCGTCCGTCCTGCACCAAAGTGGACACCCGGGTCTTTTCACTTTGAATTTCCGGCAGCTTGGCCAGCGTCTCCTTGCTCGGCACGCGGCCCTTGAATTCCGCCGCGACCTTGTTGTTGTATTCGCGGAATTTGAGCGCCCCGGAATTTTTCGGGTCGAACTTGAGCAGCTTCTCCACCTCGGCATCGGCCTCCACAAAATCGCCGCGCCGGAATGCCAGTTGCGCCAGTTGGAGGCGGCAGAAACTCAAGCCGGCGAGCGCCTGCGCGTTCTCCGAATCCACCCCGACGTAACCCAGCTTACGAACCAACACGATGCCCTCTTCGAACATTCTCGCGGCTGTCGCAAAGTCGTTGTCTTTCTCCACGGACTTGGCCTGGTTGACCAACTGCTTAAGACGGATGATGGTCTCCTGACGCAGCACCGCCTCCTTCTCGGCCCGGTCCACCGGACTGGCCGCGGGCAGTTGGAGCGCGAGCACCAGCGCAAAAAGCAAACCGCACGCGAAGGGTGATGATTTAATCATGGCTGAAATTCGTTGGGCCGAACACTCAGTCTGCTTAGGGCAAAGGCGCATATTTAAGAGTAAATCGCTTTCCGTATTGGGAGGAGATTACTACTTGGTTGTTGGTGATGGCAACGATATTGTTTGTTTCACCGTTGAAGAACAATGGGTCGCCGAGCCGCTTGCCGGTGAACGTCTTGTTTTCCAAAGGGTAGCTCGCATCCACCACATAGCCCGCCACCTTTTGGAACGCTTTTTCCTTGTCGAAGGTGACCTCCACCGGCTCGGCCGGGCCCTCGTTCAGATCCATCACGAAACCGCTCGGGTCGGCCGCCGGGCCGCGGACTTCCTTCATCGTCAACGTCAGGTTGGTGTCGATCACAAACCGCGTCGTCGGCCCAAACGTCCTCGTCAACTGCTTGCGATCCTGCGGACGGACGGACGCCTCGCGGGTGATCCCCACTTGATAACGCGGGTTGCCGGTCGGATCGGAAACCGCAACAAAGGAAATGGTCAAATTCAACGGCGTGATGCTCGTGATCTGCAATGCCGGAATCCCGATCTTGTCGCTCGAGGTGATTTTCTGAATCTTGCCGTCCGGCTGGCGCACCCATTTCATCGAGTTGAACAACCGGTGCTGGGGCGGCAGCGCGAATTCCCCCGGACTCTTCACCCGGGCACGAATCGCTTCGACCGCCTTGGTGTCCACCGGGCTGATTTTCTTGTGGACTACTTCCGGACCCTGGATCACCCCTTCCAGTTTCTCCTTTTCCTGAACGACCTGGCTGATGAGCCAGAACGCGACGACCGCCAGGCCCAAGAGCACGACGCTCAACAAAATCTTTTCGTAATTTCGCTTTAGAAACTCCATGAATTTATTTGGCGGATTTGTGGAGCTTGACCACTTCGATCAACAAAGTGACCTCCAGCGGCTTCTCGTCCAGGATGGTGAGGGCGGTCGTGTTCGCCACCACGTTGGTCCCCGGCTTGCCCGGTCGGACCGGGGTCCCGGGTTTCGGCGGAGTCGCCGGAGCGGTGACATTCGGCTTGGTGCCCGCCAAATCGAGGCTGAAGCCGGAAGGAAGGGCGACTTCGGAGTTTTCGCCCTTGATGTCGAGCTTCTTCACCAGGAAAAAAATCGGATCGCGGCGCAAATTATCCAGCACCTTTTCCAAATCCGCTGAAAATCCAAGGAAGCGAATCTGGTAGGGGGTCAGCGTGGCATAGTGCGGCGAGGCGGGCCCCTGACTGGGGGCGTTGAACTTATTCGTCACGATGGCTTTGTCCAGGTAGTCGGTCGTGCCGCCCGCTTCGCCGGCGGCCACCGGCACGCGCTTGATGAAGGCAAGGGATTGCACCCCGCTGCTGAACAGCACGGACGCAATGGCCTTGACCTCGCCGATCTGGGTGGCCAGGGCGAGATGGCTGCCTTCGGGAAATTTGGCCAGCAGGCGCTGCGCGTCGAAGGAAAAATTGTAGCGCGCCGGCAGCACGACGTTGGCGGTTTCCGCATCGCGCTGGAGATCAAAGATGGTCGTCTCCAGAAGTTGCTTCAATTGCTGGTCCGACGGCACGGCGGGAACCGCTGCCGGCGTCAGCACCTGCTGTATGCCCGCCAGCAGTTGTTGCAACCGTACCGTGTCTTGTTTCAGCGCCTGGATGTTCTCCGAACTCGGATAAGGCTCCTTGGCATTAAGTTCCTGGAACTCGGCCTTCAGGGAATCCAACTCGACGGTGATGTCGCGGTTCTTGCCCAGCCCGGAAACCAGCAGGAAACTGGCCCCCACCATCAGTCCCACCGCGACCACGATGCCAATCAACAGGGACAAATTGCGCTTAATCCAGAGCATACAGGCGTTAATTCAACTTGATCGGCTTGGCGAGTTGCAGCGTCACTCCGAACGTGAACGTGAGTGCCTTGTCATCAACCGAATCCATCGAGTCGAACACCGTGCCCTTGGCCACGAAGACAGAGTTGGTTTTCAATTCGGCCTCCAGTTTATAGACAAACGTGGAGTTGGCGTTCGGCGAACTCCGGTTCAAGTTCACCGCCCGGCACTTCAGGGCAATTTTTTCAATCTTGCCGGCGTTGATCGCCACTGTGGTCGATGATCCGGCAGGGGGCGGCAAGCCGACTCTCTCTTTCCCACCGACCGGCCGCCTGATCGTCGCGCCCCCACCCGGCACGATTGGCTCGAACTTCTCGATCCAAATACCCTGCTCAAAGCCCGGCCCCTGCGCGGAATCGGCCTCGACCTTGACGAAAATTCCGTGGAGGGTCTGAATCAAATCCGTCCAGTAAAATTTTTCCTCCACCAACAACCGGTATTGGTTGACGGAATTGGCGAATTTGTCGCGCTCCTTCAGCGCCTTCTCCAAGTCCTCGGAAGCTCTGGCAAGCGGCTCTTTTTGTTCGGACAACTTGTCCGCCAAGTTCTTCTTCAAGCCGGCAATATGATGGTAAAAGCCGCCCACGAGAACGACCACCAGAACCAGACTGAACACGGCAGCGATGAAGTACGGCCTTTTCTGGTTGAACTGTTTGCGCGCCAGATAACTCTTCGGCATCAAGTTCAACTCCACCGGGCATTGCGCGAGATTGCGCAAGCCCAGACCAACCACTTCGCCAAACATGTGCGCCACCTGGGCGATTTCCTCGACGTTGATGGCCGGATCCATCTGGATGTTGCGCAGCGGGTTGAAATACTCCACCGGCATGTTCAGTTTCTCGGCGAAGAATTGCGCCGTATACGGCATCAACGAAGCGCCGCCCGCCAGATAGAGCCGCTGCGGGGCGGAACCCCCCTGCTGGCCGCGGTAAAACTGAATCGTCTGATTCATCTGGATGTGCAGCCGGGTCATCACCTGCCGCGCAATCTTGGAAATCTGCGCCTGATGCGGGTTGTCCGGCTCCTCATACGCACCCCCCAAACTCACGAATCCGACATCAATCTTGATCTTGTCCGCCTCGCCAAAACTCAAACGCGCTTCCGCCGCAAAATCCTGCGTGATCGAGTTGGCCCCGATGTTGATGCTGCGGGAATAGACCTTGCCCTTCTCAAAAAATAGCAGGTTGCTGGTCTTGGCACCGATATCCAGCAGCATCGTGCAGCCTTCGAGGTCGCCATAATTGAAACGGAAGGCATTGCAGAGCGCCGCCGGCGAAACATCCACCAGTTGCAAAGTCAACCCACCCGCCTCCGACGTGCGAAACAAGCCCTCCACCACGTCGGCCTTGATGGCGACCAGCAACACCTCCAGCTCGCCAGAGGGGGTCGCGCCCAGAATCTGATAGTCCCACACGACATCTTCCAGCGGGAACGGGACGTTCTGCTGGGCCTCGTAATGAATGATCTGCGTGACTTTGGCGGTGTCCACCGGCGGCAGTTTGACGAATTTGGAAAAAACGTGGAAGCCGGGGGCGCAGATGTTGGCCTGCCGGGAGTTGAACGCCTTCTCCGCCAACACCTCCTTGATGCCCTGCAAGAGCGTCGCCTCACGCGAAACATCCTGGGAGCCTTCGGCCCCCAGCGATTTCACGGCGTACTGCTTCAGTTGCAAGGAGCCGGCTTCGTTTGGCTCGAACTCCGCGATCTTGAGGCTGCCCGCCCCAAAATCGATGCACAAAAATGATTTTGAATTCAACATTTCTTGACCACGAACCCGCCGGTCCAAAAAACCGGCGTCGCGGGTTGCACCCGCATTTGGCTGCGCTGTGAAAGTCGAGCGTGCTGGTACTGGAAATCCACCCGGCGGTCAAACACAAAAAGACCCTTCCACCTGGCGCGCATCATGGAACCGGCCCGAATCCTAAACCTTCGTGCGAAAATATGCGATGGTTTTCGTCAACCCTTCCGCCAACGGCACCACCGGCTCCCAACCCAGCAATGACCGGGCTTTGGTGATGTCCGGCTGACGCTGCTTCGGGTCGTCCTGCGGCAGCGGTTGGTGGATGATCCTGCTCCGCGCGCCCGTGGCCTGGATTATTTTCCGGGCGAATTCGAGCATGGTCATTTCCTGCGGGTTGCCGATGTTCACCGGCAGATGCGTGTCGCTCATCATCAAACGGTAAATGCCTTCCACCAAGTCCGAGCAGTAGCAAAAACTGCGCGTCTGCCGGCCGTCGCCAAACACCGTGATCGGCTGGTTCCGGAGCGCCTGGCTGATGAACGCCGGCACTACGCGACCGTCGTTCAAACGCATCCGCGGCCCATACGTGTTGAAGATCCGTACGATCCGCGTCGCCACGCCATGCTC
>JAYUBJ010000398.1:0-15614 GCA_043740915.1 Verrucomicrobiota bacterium | reverse complement strand
TGTTGGCGGCCAAGAACAAACCCTCTCTTTCAAAATAATTGTGAAAACTCGCATCCTCTCCCTCACGTCCGCCTGCGCCTTGCTGGCGTCCGCGGCCTTCGCCCAAAAAGCCCCGCCGGCGCCACCGGCCCTGCCGACGCCGGGCAAAACCACCAACGCGCCGGCCACCACACCGAAAGGGCTGGAGTTGCTCCGGCAAAAGCTGGGCGTCACGAACGCGCCGACGTCCTTGACGAATGCGCCCGCGCGCACGGTACCCTTGCGCGTGGCGCCGACCACCCTCGGCCGAACCAACGCTGCTGCGACCGCCACCGCAGGCAGCCCCACGCTCAACGTGTCCACCAACGCCTCGGCCTTCGGCAAGACGCTGGGCGCCAGATCGAATTCCGTGACGATTCCCGGTGCCGATCTGATCATCAAAGCGGGACTCATCAAGTTCCAGAACGCCGATCTCTTCCAAGTCTTGGACTTTTACGCGGAATTGGTGGGGCGCACCATCATCCGCCCGGCGGCCCTGCCGAATTCGCTCATTTCTCTCAAAGCCCAGAGCGACCTGACCAAGCTGGAGGCCATCCAGGCGCTGGACAGTGTGCTGGCCCTGAACGGGATTTCGATCATCCCGACCGGCGAAAAATTTCTTACGGTGGTGCCCACCGCCCAGGCGAACCAGGAAGGCGCGGCGTTCTTTATTGGGGAAGCCAAGGACTTGCCGGAGGCCAGCCAATATATTACCAGGGTGGTCCAACTGAAATATGTTCACCCTGCGGATGTTGTCCCCGTCATCACGCCATTCGCCAAAAACCCGGCCGGGATCGTGGCGATTGAATCCAGCTCGGTGCTCGTGCTGCGCGACTTCGCCATCAATGTCAAACGCATGCTCGAAATCATCGAGGAGGTGGACAAGATCGTGCCGCTCGAGGAAAATTTTGAAGTGATCCCCATCAAGTACGCGCTGGCCTCGGAAATCTCCTCCGTGTTGAGCAGTTTGAGCGGCGGGGGGGGCGGCGTGACCACGGGCGCCGCCACCGGAGCGGGCCGTACCGGTTCGCGAGCCACCACGCGCGGTGCCAATCGCGCTTCCGGCCTGCCCGGTGCCACGGGCGCGACGGGTGCCCCTGGCGCGCCGGGCTTCCCCGGCGCACCGGGCGGGGGCAACCCGGCGGGCGGAAACACGGCTTTCGCAGCCAATCTGCAGCGCATCGTTTCGCGCGCCGCCGGTACGGGCGCCGGCGGGGCGGCACCGCTCTTGGGCGATGCCAAGCTGATTCCGGATGAGCGGAGCAATTCGATTCTTGTTTTCGCCAACAAGCAGGACATGGCGCTGGTCAAGGACATCATCTCCAAGGTGGACATCATGCAGCCCCAGGTGCTGATTGAGGCGATCATCCTGGAAGTGTCCCTCGATGACACGAAGACGCTCGGCGTCTCCGCCGCCCAATCCCAGAAGAGTTTCCTCAGCAGTGTCAAGGGCTTTGGTGGCAGCAAGAACGGGCTGTTCTCCTCCGGTTTGACAAATGCGAGCAACAATGCCCTGCCCAACGGCTTCAGCTATTTTGCCGGGCTGGGCAAAAACTGGGAATTGGCGCTCCAGGCGATTGCCACCGACAGCACCGTGAATGTGCTCTCGCGGCCGCGCATCCAGACTTCGCACGCGGAAACCGCCACGTTGTTCATTGGCGACACGGTGCCCTACGTCACCGGCACTTTTTTTGGCGGCGTCAATGCCGGCTCCAGCTCGCAGTATCAACAGAAGGAGGTCGGCATCAATCTCTCCGTGCTGCCGCTCATCAACACCGACGGCCTCGTCGTCATGGATATTTCGCAAAACATTGAACAGTTGGGCACGCCCCAGCGGATCGACGGCAACGACGTGCCCACCACCACCAAGCGCACGGCGGCGGCAAAAGTAATGGTGCAGGATGGCGAAACGATCATCCTGGGCGGCTTCATCAGTTCCACCAAGACCAAGAGCAAGTCCGGCGTCCCGTATCTGAAGGACATCCCCTATTTCGGCGCGCTGTTCCGCAGCACCACGGATACGAGCAAGCGGGTGGAGTTGATCGTGTTGATGCGGCCCACGGTGCTTAAAACGCCGCAGGCGGCCTCTCTGGCGGCGACGGTGGAACGGGAACGGTTGTCCGGCGTCCAGCGCGCTGAAATGGAAGTCCTCGAGGAAGAAAAGAAGCTGGCGGACAAGAACCACCAAAAAATGAAGCGCAAGTCCGACGGAGGCAAGAAGCCGGTTGACACCACAATCGTTCCGCCGCCGCCGGCAACTCCATCCGTTCCCTCCACCCCGGAGCCGGAGCCCAAACCCTAATTTCTGCGCGGGTGTTTACCAGCCTGTTGAAAAAGTAGGAGACGACGTGAGGAGTCTCTAACTTGCAATTCAGAAATCGAAGAGATTTGCGACTCGCCACCTCGTCTCCTACAAAGCAGAGAATTTTTTGACGGGTGTTTACCGGCGTCCGTCGTACCAGACTGTGCAGGCGTCGCGCGCGCGGAGCGTCTGGCCGGCGCTCAGCACGGTTTTGCCGAGGAAGCGCAGATGCTCCCAGTTGGAATAGAGGTACGCCTTGCGCGCCGAAGTGATCAGGGGATGCCGGTGGAGAATCACCATTTGCTTTCGCTGTTGGCGGGCCAGCTTCTTGAGCCGCTGGCTGAATTCGATCTCCTCGGAGGCAAACAATTCCTGGCTGAACCCGCCCAACTGCCGGAACGCCGCCGCCTCGCAATACACAAAGGAACCGGCTGCCCAGTGGGTGACGCGGCTGAGGATGTTCCAGCCGCCCACGATCAAATTCAACAGCCAACGGCGTTCATCCAATTGCACCGTGCATCCGCCACCCAAACAACGCCCACGCTGGATTTCCGCAGCCAAATCGACGAAAAGTTCCACGCTGGGATGCGAATCGGCGTCCACGAAGACCAACCAGTCGCCGCTCGCGATGGAGGCGCCGGTGTTGCGCGCGCGCGCAATCTGGTTCACCGGCTCGAACACGACGGCGGCCCCCCCGGCCTGTGCCAGGGCCGCGGTGCGGTCGGTGGAATTGTTGTCGCACACCACAATTTCGCATTCCCAGCCGGCCGGAGAGAACGCGCTGCTGGCCGCCTGGATCCGGCGCAGCGTTTCGGCGATGAGCTTCTCCTCATTGAATGCGGGGACAATCACGGAAATCTTCACCGCGCCATCGGTAATGGGTCGCCCCGAAAAAGTCGATGCTTGTTTGCGCCCATGAATTTCGAACGGTGCCGCTCCGTTGCTTGCAGTGTAGTGGCACGGGCGTCCCGCCCGGGTGTTTCAGCCAAAGCCAGGCTTGCGCCCACCAGCCACTCACCGGCGGGACGCCCGTGCCACTACCAGCGCGATGAATGGGCGGCCAGAACGGCGCGTCTGAACCCAGCATGGATTTTTTTTGGAAATGGACTATGGTTGGCTTGCGGTTTGTGCGCGGTCGCCGAATCCCGCTTGTCAACCGCGCTGATACACCTACTATCCCGAACTCTTTATGGCTGAATTATCGCAACCGGTAGTCAAGAAACGCCGCCTGGGTCGCAAGCTCGCCCTGGTCGGCGGCGGCCTCGCACTGCTGTGCGTCGTGGCTTATTTCGTCGCCACCAGCGCGGCCTTCCTCAAGGGCGTCGTCCTGCCCCGCGTCAGCACCGCCCTCCACGCCACCGTGACGGTGGACGACGCCAGCCTCAGCCCCTTTTCCAGGGTGTCGTTGCGCGGCCTCAAGGTGGTCACCACCGGCACCGAGCCGCTGCTCCAGGCCGCCGAAGTGCGCACCGGTTACAGCTTGACCGGCCTGCTGGGCGGCAACATCAAAGTGTACGAGGCCACCATCGTCGCGCCCGTCCTGAACATCGTGCAAAACGCCGACGGCTCGAGCAACCTCGACCCGCTGTTCATCACCGACAAAAAAGTGGGCGGCAAGAAGTCCACGCCCAAGTCGGCCAAGATTCCGCAACTGGACATTCGCAATATCTCGCTGCAAAACGCCACGGTTCATTTTGTCAAGCATTTGACCGGTGGCGGCCGGCAGGTGATCGACCTGGCCCACGTAAACATCTCGCTCGACCAGTTTCACAACGGCGCCACCGGCAAGTTGAGCCTTGCGGCCGACGCGAAAAGTGAGGGCGGTAATCTCTCCGGCGCCGCCACGAATGATCTGGCCCTGGCAAAAATCAGCGCCAATTTTGAGCTCGTCCTCACGCCCGATTTGCAGCCGCAACTCATCAAAGGCAAGGCGCAACTCGAGGTTTTCCGAGGTCAGGGTGCGTTCAAGGATTTGGTCGGCGTGGGCGCAACGCTCGACTGCGAACTCACGCTGACGGACTTGAAACAGTTGTCGGTGACCTTCGCCCAAAACGGAAAACCGCTCGGCGAAATTCGCGCCAGCGGGCCGGTGGATCTCGTGAAACAAGAAGCGCGGTTGAAGCTCGAGGTCCTGGCCATCGACCGGCAGGTGCTGAATCTCGCGGGCGCGCCGCTCGGCCTCGATTTCGGCTCCACCACGATCAATGCCAGCAGCCAGATTGAACTGGCCAAAAGCGGCGACGTCATCAATGCCACCGGCCAGTTTGACTTGGGCCGATTCAGCATCACGCAAAAAGGTCTGACCACGCCGCCCTTGGATTTGAAGGTGGGTTACAACGTTTCCTTGGATCAGACCGCGCAGTCCGCCCTGGTGCGAACCTTCACCCTCAGCGCCACGCAAAACCAAATGCCGCTGCTGACCGGCTCGCTCTCCCAGCCGATGAAATTGGACTGGGGCAAGACGGCGGGCGCCGTCGAGGAATCCGCGCTGGAGCTGGCCGTGTCCAATCTGAATTTGGCCGACTGGCGCGCCTTCCTGGGCACCAATGTCACGGCGGGCCAGGTGAGCCTGAACTTGAGCCTGCTCTCCAAGCAGGCCGGAAAATCCTTGCAGCTCGACGTCTCCTCGCAGGCCAAAGGCCTCACGGCGAATTTTGGCGGCAGTGCGATCGACCAGGCGGACGCCACCCTGCGCGTGCGCGGCCAGGTGGACGATTTTAATGCGATCAAGCTCGACGAATTCAACCTGCAACTGGCCCACCAAAAACAATCGGTGGCGTCGATCGGCGGCGCGGGCAAGCTCACGTGGGACAACAAGGACGCCGATTTGCAAACCAAGTTTGAAGTTTCGCTGCCCAGATTGGCGGCGTTGCTGGAGCGGCCCGATTTCCAGGCGAGCGGCGGCCGGGTCAGCTTCAGCGGACGCGTGACACAGAAAAATCTGGCACCAGCCCAACCCAGCCCCACGAGTTCCAATCGCACGGTCACGGGAAATTTGCTCCTGGAAGATTTTACCGGCCGTTACGCCACCAATCGCTTCGACCGGTTTGCCGCCGGCCTAGATCTGGATGTGGCGATGAAAAACCGGTCGGTGGAAATCCGCAAATTCGCCGGCGAATTGCGCCAGGCCGGACAGGCGGGCGGCGTCGTTGAGGTGAGTGGAAATTACGATCTCGACAAGGAGGCTGGCCAGGTCGCGCTGAAATTGACCGACCTGAACCAGCAGGTGCTGACGAGTTTCATCGCCCCGGCGCTCGGCGAAATGAAGCTGGCCTCGGTTTCCATCAACGCCACCACCACGGCGCGTTACGATGCGAAAGGCGAATCCGCCATTAAAGGCGATCTGCAAGTCGTCAACCTGCGGATCACCGATCCGAAGAAGCAATTGCCGGAAACGCCACTGAGCGCGTCCGTGAAACTTGACGGCTCAATGCGCAAGGCGCTGGTCGAGGTGCGCCAGTTCGTCGGTGATGTGCATCTCGGCGAACTGCCCGGCGGCAATTTTGACCTCGCCGGCAAATTCGACCTGACGAACAACGCCGGCCAGGTCGCGCTGAAATTGACCGACCTGAACCAGAACGCGCTGCGCCCGTTCCTCGGCACCGCGCTCGGCGACAAAACCCTGACCTCGGTTTCCATCAACGCCAGCGCCAATGCCAGCTACGATGCCAAAGGCGCGTCGAGCGTGAAAGCCGATTTGCAGATCACCAATCTGCTCCTGACCGATCCGGCGGGGAAACTACCCCAGACCCCGCTGGCCGCCGGGGTGCAACTCGACGGCACCCTCGCCAAACAACTGCTCGATCTGCGCCAGTTGCAAGTCACCCTCACGCCAACCGCCCGCGCGAAGAACGTGCTGCAACTCACCGGCAAGCTCGATCTCACCCAGACCAACGCCACCGCCGGCAGCGTGAAACTTACCTCGGAATCACTCGACTTGACGCCCTATTACGACATGTTCGACGAGCCGCCCAAAAAGAAGGCCCCGACCAAATCCGCAGCGGCCGTCCCGCCGGTCGCGGATCCCAACCTTGAACCCGAAGCCGTGGTGTTGCCGCTGCGGCAATTCACGCTCGACGCGAACATCGGCCGGCTATTCTTGCGCGACATCGCGGTGGCCAATTTTGTTGCCGCGGCGAAGATTGACGGCGGGCGCGTGAGCGTGAAGCCGTTGCAATTTTCGATCAATGGCGCACCCATCAGCGCGAGCGCGGATTTGAACCTCGGCGTGACCGGTTACCAATACGACCTCGCGTTGAAGGCGGACAAGGTTCCGGTGGAGCCGATCGCGAACAGTTTCTCTCCAGTCTATAAGGGCCAGGCGAATGGCGACGTGTTCGCCAACCTCAAGATAACTGGCACCGGCGTGACCGGTCCGAGCCTGCGAAAAAATCTGAACGGCCAGATTGCGCTCAGTTTCACCAACGCGAATATCAAGATTGTCGGACCAAAAATAAAAGCCATCCTCACGCCCATCGCGTTCCTGTTGAACATCCCGGAAATGTTGAAATCGCCGCTGAATTATGTCTCCACCGATCTTGGCCTGGGCAATGGAAACATCGAAGTGCGGCGGTTCATCGCGCACAGCGACGCGTTCATCGCCGAATCGACTGGCCGTATCCCGATTGCGGACGTGTTTACGAATTCTCCATTGCATCAGCCGATCGACATATCCCTGCCGCGTTCGCTCGCCAAAAAATTCACGATCAGCGGCACCGCACCCAACGCCCCTTATGTAAAGCTGCCCGACTTTGTCAAACTGGAAGGAACGCTCGGCACTCCCAAAGCCAAGACCTCCACGGCGGCCCTCATTGGAATTGGGGCCGCCGGCGTCGCGGGCGCGGTGGGCGGCAAGGCGGGCGGCATCCTGGGTGAAGTGGGTGGCATTTTGACGGGAAAACCGGCCGGCAGCAACACGCAGACGAACCAAACCGGCAACGCCAAGCCGAACAAGGTCAGCCCGCTGGATTTGTTGAACCAGTTTAAGAAGAAAAAGTAGGGCGCGCCGAGGAGTCGATTGCCGTGGCGCAACCGGAAATCCCCGGACCGCGGTTTGTCCCAAACCGCAGCCCGTCGCCAGCAAATCCGCGTGGAAAGTTGCCCGGGCAGTCTCGGTTCCGCCACGCGCTGCGAGTTGGGAAAACTCGCGATCCGGTCAGCACGCTGCGCCGTCTTTCACATACCGTGGATTCGCCCTGGCTCCCTGGCAAGAGATTGAGATGCGCCCCCCCGGTGAGATCCACGCTGTTTCTGCTTCGCCCTGCACCCCTTTCTGGTTAAAACTCCACTCATGCAAAACGTGCTGAATTATCTGGCGGAGAACGAAGCCCGTTTCATTCGCGAACTTTCGGATTACCTCCGCTTCCCCAGCGTTTCGGCACAGCCCCAGCACCGTGCCGACCTCGAATCCTGCGCGCGCTGGCTGGTGAGTCATTGCGTCGAACTGGGTCTCGAGACCCAGCTTTGCGAGACGCCCGGCCACCCCATTGTGGTCGCAAAAACTCCGCGCCGCAAAGGCTCGCGCAAGCCGAGCTTCCTGGTCTATGGGCATTACGACGTGCAACCCGCCGAGCCGTTTGAATTGTGGAAATCGCCGCCGTTCGAGCCGCGCATCGAGGGGCGCAATTTGTTCGCCCGCGGTGCGTGCGACAATAAAGGCCAGCACTTCGCCCACTTGAAGGCCGTGGAGGGGTACCTGAAAACCGGAACTGAATTGCCCTGCGATCTCACCTTCATCATCGAGGGTGAAGAGGAGGTGGGTTGCGCGAATCTCGCGCCGTTTCTCCGGGAAAACCGCGAGCGCCTGCGCTGCGACGCCATCGTGATTTCCGACAACGGCATTCCGAGTCTGCAGCACCCCGCGTTGACGTATGCGCTTAGGGGCATATGTGCGGCGGAAATCAGACTGGACGGACCCAACCGGGATTTGCACTCCGGACTCTTTGGCGGCTCGCTCGACAATCCGGCGATGGCCCTGAGCCAGTTGCTCGCGAAGCTGCGCGACAAAAACGGGCGCGTGGCGATGCCTGGGTTCTACGACGACGTTGCACCGCTCTCGGCTTACGAACGAAAGCAACTTGCCCGCCTGCCGCACGACGACGATGCTTACCGGCAGTTTCTCGGCGTGCCGCAACTCTTCGGCGAACGCGGATTCACGCCGACCGAGCAGCGCACTGCGCGGCCGACCGTGGAAATCAACGGCCTTACGAGCGGCTATCAGGGGGAGGGGAGCAAGACCATCGTGCCCGCGTGGGCCAGCGCCAAGCTGACGTTTCGTTTGGTGCCCGACCAGAAGCCGGAGAAAATCCTCAAACTGGTGCAGCGGCAGCTCAAACATCTTTGTCCACCGACGGTGCGCCTGACCGTGACGCCCGGCCATGGCGGCGACCCGTATCTCGTGTCGCCCAACAGCGCCTACGCGCGGGCTTCCCTGCGGGCGTTGCAGGCGGCTTTTGGTCATGAGCCGGTGTTGATGCGCGAAGGCGGCTCCATTCCCATCGTCACCGACTTCAAGAAAATTCTCGGCGCGGACACCCTGTTGCTCGGCCTTTCATTGCCCGACGACAACGCGCATTCGCCCAACGAGAAATTTGATTTGGACTGTTTCGCGAAAGGCATGCGGCTGGGCGCGTGCTTGTGGCCCGAATTGGCCTCGGCCTAATTTCTAATAATTTCTAATAATTTCGACTTGCATCGAGCCGGGTGCGGCGTAGCGTCACTTTTCAATGAGCTCCCTCCTGGGAACCCCGCGCCTCCTGGTGGTCGATGACGACGAATGCATGCGCACCATGCTGATCCTGGCGCTGGAGGGTGCCGGTTACAGAGTGGACACCGCGAATGACGGCGTCGAGGGCCTCGAGCTGTTGCGCGCGAACAAATACGACCTCCTCATCAGCGACAACCAGATGCCGAGATTAACCGGGTTGGAGATGATCAAGCAGTTGCATTCCGAGCGGATCACGTTGCCGATCATCATGGCGTCGGGAACCTTGCGGCCGAAGGATGTG
Source organism: Verrucomicrobiota bacterium (assembly GCA_043740915.1). GTDB lineage: Bacteria > Verrucomicrobiota > Verrucomicrobiia > Limisphaerales > JAYTXL01 > JAYTXL01. The sequence continues at coordinate 6,287 of JAYUBJ010000398.1, read as the reverse complement.
GTGGATCTGGACGTTCCGGTGGTGAAGGTGCTGACCAAGCCTTACTCCCTCCTTGATTTGTTGGCCTTGGTGAAAACGATCCACCCCGGTGCTGGCGCTGGCCCGGGAGTCGGGCACGTTTAGGCCACCTTCTGGCTCCTCGAAAAGAGGTCGCCTCAGCCGTGGTGCTTTTTCAGCCACTGGCGTGCCTCCTGCAGCGCCGGCGCGAAACCGACCGGGCACCTGCCGCGAAAACTGGCGAGCTGTACCTCGCTGCCACCGATCTCCTTCAACTTAAAATCCGGCGCGAACGCACCGACCCTGATCCGGGGCAAGGAGGACACTGACGGGCTTGAGGCGCCGTTCGAGGAGGAGCCGTTCACCACGCTGGCGGGGATCAAACGAACTGGAGAATCGGTTCTGAACAACACCCATAAGCCGAGCGCCGCGGCTAATCCTATTCCGATGGCAAAAATCCGTTTCACTCGACAAACGTAATCGATCCGATTCTTCGTTCAAGATTTCATTCCGATGAGGACTGGTGCGGGCGGATCTGACTTTATTGCACCCCAAGCCCGGAAAGGTTCTTGGCGAGTGGGCGTGGGTACTGGCACGGGTGTCCCGCCCGTGAGTTGCTGGTCGGCGCAAGCCCTGGCTGCGGCTAAATCACGCGGGCCTCCCGCCCGTGCCACTACGCTGCAAGAATCTGCGATGCGCCCCCGCGTCAGGCGATGATGCCTTTGACGACTTCACCCTTTACGTCCGTCAGACGGAAGTCGCGGCCCGCGTGTTTGTAGGTCAGCTTCTCGTGGTCGAGGCCAAGCAGGTGCAGGATCGTCGCGTGGAAATCGTGGATATGCACCTTGTTCTCCACCGCTTCAGCGCCGTAATCATCGGTGCTGCCGTAGCTGAGGCCACCCTTCACCCCGCCGCCAGCCAGCCACATCGTGAAACCCTTGTTGTTGTGGTCGCGGCCATCGGTGCCTTGCGCATAGGGCGTGCGGCCGAACTCGCCGCCCCAGATGACGAGCGTGTCCTTGAGCAATCCGCGTTGCTTCAAGTCGGTTAGAAGCGCGGCAATGGGTTCGTCCACCGACGTCGCGCGATTCTCGTGGTCGTTCTTCAAATTGCGGTGCTGATCCCAACCGCCGGAGCCGATCTCGACGAAGCGCACGCCGGCTTCCACCATGCGGCGCGCCAGCAGGCACGAGCGGCCGAACGCATCCGGGCTGCCCGGCCCGCCGCCACCGCCGCCGATGCCATACATCTTTTTGGTGGCTTCGGATTCCTTCGAGAGATCCATCACCTCGGGCACTTCCTTCTGCATTCGGAAGGCCAGCTCGTAGGACTCGATGACGCCCTCGACCTGCGGGTTGACCTTGTCGCGGTAGAGGCGCTCCTGGTTCAACGATTGGATGAAATCGATTTGCGCCCGCTGGCCTTCCGGCGAGAGCCTGGAGTTGGAGATGTTCGGCATTTTGGCATCGCCGCCGCCCCCGCCCGCAGGGCCAAAGGCGCGGCCCTCGGATCCAATGCGCGTCCCCTGGTAAATTGCCGGCAGAAACGCACTGCCGTAGTTTTGCGCACCGCCGTTGTTGAGCGGCGGGTTCAACGTGATGAAGCCCGGCATGTTTTCGTTCTCGGTGCCGAGGCCGTAGAGTGACCACGCGCCCAACGACGGGCGCACGAACTGAAACGAGCCCGTGTGCATTTGCAGGAACGCCTGTGGGTGCGCCGGCAAATCGGTGTGCATCGAACGGATGAGCGTCAAGTCATCCGCGTGCTTCGCCACTTCGGGGAATAATTCCGAAATCCACAACCCACTCTTGCCGTGTTGCGCAAATTTCCAGGGCGAAGCGAGCAGCTTGGCGTAACCGCCGCGGTTGCGGTTGGCGACGCTCACGCCGTTGTTTTTCTGCAACTCGGGTTTGTAGTCGAACGTGTCCACGTGCGACGGGCCGCCGCTCATGCACAGGAAGATGACGTGTTTGGCGCGCGCCGGAAAATGAGTCGGCTTGGCATTGAGCGGCCCTTTCCTGGCCGCGGATTCCTTCGCGGCGGCCTGGGCGGCGAGGCCGGCGAACGCGGTGTAGCCAAACCCGGCCCAGAGGGTCTTGAGCGCGTGCCGGCGCGAGTAGTAATGCGGAATGCGGAGTGCGGAGTGCGGAATGACGAACTTCGGTTGCCGCAACCCCGGGATTGATTCAGCGTTGGTTTTCATAAGCTAATTCTTCTTTGAATTGCGACGGGAAGTCTTGATTGAGGTGACGGCGATGGCCGTAAGCTCGTTGGCTTCGACAAGCAGTTTTTCGAGGCGCGAGGCTTTCACCAGACCGGCGTCCGTCAACAATTCCATCCAATACGCCGACTCGTCAGCTTCTTCTTCGACGATGCCCATTTTCGATTGAAAGTCCGGCGCGCTGCGGGCGCGGCAAGCGCTGCGATAGTTGGCCCCGACCGAAGTTCCCGAACGGAGCAACTGCCGTCCGAGCACATCCGCCGTGCGACTTTTCGGCAAACTTTCCACCAGTCGAATAACCCGCAGCGCAAATTCTTTCGTCCTCTGTTTCAAATCGCTCATAATTCAATGGTTTCTTTCATACCGCATTCCGCATTCCGCACTCCGCATTAATTAAGAAAACGAAACTCCGCACTCCCGAGCAGCGCCTGGCAGAACGCGGTCAGGCCGGCGAAGCCCAGCCTGGTCTTGTCCGGATAATTCTTCGCCTCGGCGGCGTTGAAGCGGCTGAAGAAAAAGCTGGTGGCCTCAAGTTCTTGCGCTGTCGGCGGACGCGAGTAAGCGAGTTCAAAGGCCTTCTTCGTGAGCTCGGTTCCGGTCGCCTTGGTGTCCACGAGGCGTGTGGCCATTGCTTCCGCAAGCTTTTGCACCGTGCTGCTGTTCATCAGGAAGAGCGCCTGCGACGGCACGGTGGTGTCCTCGCGGCTGCCCACCACGAGGCTCGGCTCGGCGAAGTCAAACACGGCGAGTGCATCCGGCACATGATCACGCACAATGGGAAGATAAACCGAGCGATAGGTACGATCCACGCTGAGGACGTTGCCGCCCTCGCCACCTCCCATGCCGCGGAATCGTGCGCCGGGGCCGCCGCCGCCCAAACCGGGCAGCGGCCGGATCAATTGCTGGGCGGGGCCTTCGGAGTTCGCGACCGGCGACCCTTTGGGCGGGGTGAGGTCAAGCTTGCCAGCCACCGCGAGCATGCTGTCGCGGATGGCCTCGGCATCGAGCCGGCGTTTGCTCATGCGCCAGTGAAAGTTGTTTTCGGGATCGGCGGCGTAGTTGGCCTCGTTGTAATCCGACGCAAGCTGATAGGTGTGGCTCATCACGATTTGCTTCACGAACTGCTTCACCGACCAGCCGTTCTCGACGAATGAGATGGCGAGCGCATCGAGCAGGGCCTGGTTCGTCGGCCTCTGGCCGGTGGTGCCCAAATTGTCGGGCGTGGGCACGAGGCCCTGGCCGAAAATCCAGAGCCAGGTGCGATTCGCCATCACGCGCGCGGTGAGCGGGTTCTCGGGCGACGCAATCCAATCCGCGAGTTCGAGGCGGCCGCTGCCTTGGGAAATCTGCGCCTTCGATTTTTCGGTCGTGGCGAGCACCTGCACGAAACCGCGCGGGATGGTGTCCTGCGGTTTGTCGAGTTCCCCGCGCTGGAGCAACTGCGTGTCACGCGGAAGCGTTTTATCCTGTACGCCCATCGCGAAGTGGAGCGGCTGGCCATGCTCGTCGTTGCGGCCAAGAATCTTTTCAATGATCGCAATCTGACCATTGCTGCGGAGGAGTTTCGGATTGGCGAAGAACTGGCGGTCCTGGCTGGCTTTCACCTCCGCCATGACCTCGTCGCGCTCCTTCTTGGCGTTCTCGAGCTGGCGCTTCAGGAGCACCATGTTGGGTGGCGGCGCGTCCGTGGCCTCCGCTTTCTCCGGCAGCATGTTCAGCGGCGCGGTTTGATTGTTTTGGATGAAGCGCGGCGTGCCAAAACGCGTCTCCGTGCTCAGGAAAATTCCGGCCAGCGCGTAATAATCTGTCTGCGGCACCGGATCAAATTTGTGGTCGTGGCAGCGCGCGCACGCGACGGTGAGACCGAGCATCCCCTGGCTCACGGCGTCGATCTGTTCGTCGGCCACATCAAGCTGGAATTGGCGAAAGTCGCGCGAGTTGTGCGACTTCGGCCCGATGGCCAGCAGCCCGGTGGCGACGAGGTGCTCGGCCTTCTCGTTATCGTTTTTGGCGGGCAACAAATCGCCGGCCAGTTGCTCCTTCAGGAAGCGGTCGTAGGGTTTGTCCTGGTTGAACGCGCCGATCACCCAGTCGCGATAACGCCACGCGTGCGGATACACAATGTTGACCTCCTTGCCGCTCGACTCGGCGTAACGCGCCACATCGAGCCAGTGCCGGCCCCAGCGCTCACCGAATTGCGGCGACGCCAGCAGCTTGTTCACGACCTTCTCAAACGTCTGCTTGTCCTTGTCACTCAAGAACGCCGCCATTTCCTCCGGCGACGGTGGCAGTCCGATCAGGTCGAAGTAAACCCGCCGCAAAAGCGTGGCTTTGTCCGCGTTGCCGACGGGCTTGAGGTTCTTTGCCTCGAGGTCGGCGAGGATAAACTTGTCAATGTCATTGCGGGCCCAGCTTGCGTTCTTGGGCTGCGGCGCGGGGGCGCGTTTGGGAAGCTGAAAGGCCCAATGTTCACGGCCCTTTTCGATGTTCAACGCGCTGGCGGTTTTCGCCCGGCCCTCACGCGGATCCGGCGCGCCCATCGCCACCCACTTCTCGAAATCCGCGATCACCGCGTCGGGCAGTTTCCCGCCTTCCTTCTTCGGCGGCATCGCGAGATCGGAATCCTCATAACGGATTGCTTTGAGGAGCAGGCTCGACTTCACATCACCCGGCACGATCGCATGGCCGGTTTCGCCTGAGTTGCGGATGCCATCGCGCGTGTCCACGAGCAGGCCGCCCTTCACCTTGTCGGCTTCGGCGGAGTGGCAATTGTAACACTTGTCCGCGAGGACCGGCCGAATCTTCTTCTCGAAAAACTCACTCTCCGCCTGGGTCAGCGGTTTCTGTGACGCGGCGGACGCACTGGTTGCTTTGGCCGGCTTCGCTGTGGGAATCTGCGGGAGCGCGGTGCCATCCTTTTGCGCCTGCGCCGCCATGGCTTGGATCAACACGATTCCCTTGTATTCCTCGAAAGTGAGCTTTTCGTCCCCGTTTTTGTCGAGCAGCCCGAAGATATAATCCGCGCCGTCGGGATTGTTCTTCATCCTCGGCGCTATCTCGATGATGCGGCTGAACTCTTTCCGATCAATCTTCCCGTCGTGATTTGTGTCGAGCAGCTTGAAGCCGTCTTCGAGGCGCTTCTGAATTTCCGCGGGTGTGCCGGCCTTGCCCGCGGGCGCGGCGGCATCGGCGGTGACCGCGACCGTGGCTGCGAAGGCACCAGCGGCCAACGCCACGAACCCCCACGCGTGGATTTTCGAGATGTTCAGTTTGCAAACCAAGTTCATCGGATTTCAGGCAGTGCTGGCATAAATGAGAGACGCTGGCGCGTGCCGATTAGTTACCGGATATCTTCTCCGACAGCGGCGATCCGGCTGAACCAAGCATCCAGTTGAAACGCCTGGCGAAGGGCGACTCCCGCGTAGGACATGCGTTGCGCCTGTCTCTATCTTCCAGAACTCCGGCTACCATTTGGGATCGCAGCCAACGCGTCACAAAAACTGTATCCTTTGCAGTTGGAGACAGGCGCGACGCCGGTCCTACGGCTGGCGAATGCAATAGATCCGCGCGGCGGTGCGGATCAGGAGGCGGTCGCCGGCGAGCGCGGGTGTGGCCATGCACATGTCGTCCTCAGCGAGTTTGTTCGTGTACAGCAACTCGAATTTTTCGCCGGCGCGCAGCACGAAGCAGACGCCGTCCTCGTTCAGACAGAAAATCTTCCCGACCGCCGCCCACGGCGAAGTGGTGAAGGCCAGGCCGTCGGGCAGACGTTCGCGTTCGTAAAAAGATTTGCCGGTTTTCGCGTCGAAGCAACTCACCAGGCCCCGATCGTAGAGCACGTAAACACGGCCCTCGTAAAAAAGCGGCGACGGGTTGTAAGGGCCGGCGGCCGGATTGGACCACGCGATGAACTCATTGCTCGTCGTATCGGGCGGGAGCGTGATGTCGCCGGTCGCGCCGGGGCGCACGGCGTAGAACGGGCGCAGTTTGTCGCCAACGTAGCCGGAACTGACGAAGAGCAGACCATCGCCCGCGAAGGGCGTCGGGATGGCGATGCTCGACATGCCGC
>JAYUBJ010000397.1:0-5096 GCA_043740915.1 Verrucomicrobiota bacterium | reverse complement strand
CTCGGAAATTTCAACTTCAGCCAGCCATGCAGAAAACCGACGGTGATGGACGCGGCCATCACGGCGTTGATGAAGGGATCTGAATGAAAAAACGCCGTGATTTTTTCCTGGAAGGAAAGCTCCCGCGTCGGGGCCTCGACCGCCGGCAGCCGGGTGAAAGGTGGCGAGTTTGGATTCATCAGACATTTCCGGGCGCGCGCAGCCAGCCGGGTCTGGCCCATGGTATTCACGCGACTAGGCGAAAACAAGCCGCATAGATGCGTTCGAGCTGCCGGGTGCCGGCCGGCACGCCGAACAGGCGCGGCGCCCGTTCGCGTCCCGCCTCGCCCCAGCGGCGCAAGGTGTCCGGTTGCGTCAGCATTTCCCGCAGGGCTTCGGTGAGGCGGGGCTCATCGCCCACCGGAACCAGCCGGCCGCTCTGCCCGTCGGCAATGATCGCGGCGGGACCCACGCTCGCGAACGCCAGCACCGGCCGGGCCAACGCCTGCGCTTCCGCCACAATCAACCCGAAGTCTTCATCGAGCGCCGGGTGAACCAATAATTCACTCGCCGCCAGGAAGCCGTAAACGTCGGCGTCGCTGATGAACCCGGTGAAGTGGATCCGGTCCGCCACGCCGAGCGACGCGGCGAGCGCTTTCAATTCATCCGGATATTCCTGTTCGAGGCCAAACAAGTTGCCGCCGATGATCACGCCATGCACATCTGATTGCCCGGCCCCGAGTCGGGCCAGCGCCCGGATAAAATAATCCTGGCCTTTGAAGCGTTGGAGCCGCGCGCCCGTGCTGACCCAGCGCGCCGCGGGCGGGAGACCAAACCGCGCGGCCAGTTCGGCCCGCGGCGTGCCGGTGGCCAATCGTTCGACGTCCACGCCCGGCCAGATCAGGCTCGTGGGGAAACCGTGCGCGACAAAGTAATCCGCCGTGCGCGGACAGTTGGCAATGATGTGGCGGGTCGGGATTTTCTGGATGAGGCTCGTGGCCAGGCCAGGTTTTTCGGCGGTGTGCGTGAGCCACACTTCCGGGATGCCAGCCGCTTTTGCGGCGAGCCCGCCATAGACGTGCGCGCGAAAGCCGTTGCTGTGGATGAGGCGGATGTCCTCCGCGAGGGCAATTTTCGACAGCGCGCGGATGGCTTTCACCACCGCCGGAACATTTCGCATCCGATGCGTTTCGAGCAGGAAAGTTTGCACCCCGAGCGTTTGCAAATCCTGCTCCAACGGCCCCGGACGCAGCAGCGCGACCAAGGGAGTGAAGCGCCCGCGATCCAGATGGCGCAGCAAGTTCAACATGTAAACTTCTCCGCCACCCTTCTCGCCGACGCACGAGATCCACAATATATTCACCGGTGAATTCATGCGCGGTGGAGGGCGGATGGCAGTTTGATTCGGCTGCTAAAATGCCCAAGCCACGAGGCGCTCAACACCAGGAAGGCCACGTCCACAAATGGAATGCGGTAACGCACGGCCACGATGAACAACAGCCCGCCGACGACGTACCCGATGGCCACCAACCCCAGCAGCAAACAAAGAAACGAGTCGATGGCCCGCCGACGGCGCCAAAGTTCCAATGCGGCCAGGACAAAGAGCGGCGTCTGACTGAACACGGACAGGAGAAATTGTGAGCGGGGAAAAATCAGCGGATTGAGCCACGGTGTCCAAAAATGGACCAGCTTGTGCCCTTGCAACCGCCGCCATTCCTCCGGGTGTTCCTGCGGAAACGCGCGGGCGATGGTCATCCAGGATTCCGGTGGGAGCGGACTGTTCACGGAGATGTCGGAGCACGATTTGGTGAACGCCTGGTAATAGTCGGCTTTGGTTTTCGCCTCGTTCATGTGGAGGTATTCGAGCGAATGCGTTTGCAAAAAGACCGCCTGGCCGTGCCGCGGAGCGAGGGTGAATTCCCCGTGCGTCCACAGGTTGCCGAGCAGCCAGGGCAACAACAACGCACTCACCACGAGGGTGAAGCACGTCATCCGTTGCAGCGCGGCCCACCCACCGTTTCGGCGCCCGGTCTGGAGGCCCAGCCACAGGACCGCGAGGATCAGGAACAATTGGAGGCCGGGCCGGGTCAGACAGGCCAAGGCCAGCGCCACTGCCGCGCAATTGAGCGGGCGCCACGATGAAGTTGGTGGAAACGGGTTTGCGCTGGCCAAGTTTTGTAACGCCGCCATGCCGGCCCAGAGCAACGTGATGAACACCGTCTCCGTCAGGACAAAGGCGCAGTAGTAAATAAAAAACGGATGGAAAAGCGCGATCAAGAATGCCCATTGCCCGGCGCGCGGGCCGGCCCAGCAGCCCGCGATTCGCCCAAGCAGGATTGCCTGCAGCACGCCCAGGAGCGATTGCACCAATTGAATGGGCCAGACCCAATCGGCCGAGAACGCGACGAAAGGCATCAGGAAAATCGCGTAAAACGGCGCGCGAATAAAATTAAAAAAACGCGGATAATCGTCGCCTTGCCAGTGGAGCAGGCTTTGCGCGTAGGCGTGGAATTCTTTTCCATCCCAGCCGCCGAAAGCGGCCTCGTGGCTGACCGTGAGGCCGTAGCCAAAGCGCAACCCGAAGCCGAGCAGCAGCAGCCAAAGGTGCCACTTCTCAAGCCGCCACGTGCCGGGCAGGTTCCGGAAAGCGTCCACCGTGGTAGAGGGAATTCGGCTCATGCACGCTTGCGGGCGACGAACCAGACCTGGCTGGCGAGCCCGGGCGGGAGCCAGGTGATGGGCGATGCGGAAGTCTGCAACAGTTCAAATTGTTCCGTCACCCGGGCTCGCATCGTCCGCCAATTAAAACCCTTGTGGTCGTGAAATTCAAAACCATCCACCTGCCCGTGCCGCAGGCGGGGGATGTGTTGTTCGCGGCCCGCCCAAAGGCTGCGACACCACTCGCCGAAAGTGTAGGAGCTGGTGCCGGGATAATCCCCCAAACCGCGCCAGCCGGCGACGGTGCGTCCCGCTTGTTTGATGAGCAGCGGCAAACCCGTTTCCACCGGCACACTGATGAAGAGGAATCCAGCGGGGGCCAAGAGGCGCTGGAGTTGGGCAAACACCTGTTCAAGCTGAACCACATGTTCGAGCACTTCCATGCAAATAATCGAGTCGTAACTGCCGGTGTGTTTGGGGCCGTCCAATTCCGCCAGCGAAATGAATTTCAGCCCCGGCCGTTTGCCCAGGCGCTGCTGACAGTCCACCACCATGCGGGGATCCAGCTCGGCACCGACCGCACTGGGCGGCGCGTCCAGAGAATCGAGCAACAGTGCCAGAAACGTCCCGTCGCCGCAGCCGTAATCGAGGATTCGCTTGCCCGCCCGCGCGCGAACCAGCGCCAGCCCGGTTTCAAAACGCCGCCGGTGGCTCCAGGAAATCAGGCCGGACTTGCAGAACAATTGCTTGCGGGCGTAATGCCCTTGCTTCACTGCCTCATCCATAGGGGTCGCACTATTGGGCATTGGCCAACGGAAAAACCATGACTCATGTGATCGTTCGGCGCCTCGACGTTTGCTGAGAAAGCCCGGCCACACAAGCTCGAATGCAAATTGCGGTTACCCCGACTCGACAAACGCAAGCATAGATTCGCCGGTTGCTGCTTCAACGTTTTGGGGCGATACTGGGGAGCGTGTCCAAACGGACATCACCCCGCTCCCGCCACCCTGTGGCGAAAAGTCTCCAGCTTAGACGGACTGCGACCAGCCGCAGCGCACTCGCAGGGACGGAGGCGTGCGAACAAAATAACACGTCGCGACACTAGTGATGTGCTGCGGCTGATCCCGCGCCGAGCGGGACACGGCCGCGGGCCGCTGGCGCAAGCCAGCCGGGAACGCGTCGGTGTCAGTCCTCACTTTTGACACCTTTGGTGGGATGCATAGGTCAATAATCGCCGCCTGCCCATTAAATCTTCGGCGCATTTCTCAACCAACCCGCCAGGAGGGAGGCATTGATGTCCAAATCGTAAAGCAATTCCACGCGGGCGCGTCCCCGCTGCGCTTTGGCCTGCGCGGCCTGCGGGTCGCGCAACACTTCATGGATCGCGGCGACCAGCGAAGTCGGACGATCGTCCGGCAACACCCAGCCCGCCGCACCATTCGCAAGAATATCCCGCGCCGCACCGACCGCGGCCGCAATCACCGGGACTTCAAACGCCAGGGCTTCCACCAGCACAATGCCGAAGGTCTCGAGCGTGGAAGGAAAGACGAACACATCCGCCTGCCGCCAGCGTTCCTGCCAGCCCTCGCTGTGTGCCGCCAGTTCACGATGAACAAAGACACCCGGTTCGGGCGGAATCTCGGATTGCGTTACCAAATGCAATTCGCACCGGCCTGCAAAATGATTGCGGAAACATTCCAATAACAGCGGCCCGCCTTTCCGCGCAAAATCACCACCCACGAACAGGATTTGCGGACGGGCATTTACTGGTTTGTGTTTACGGCGCGGTGGTGGCGTGAGCGAGGGCGGAAGGAGGGAAATCTTTTCCGCAGGAATCTGGTAGTCCTTCAGCAACGACTGGCGGACGGTTTCCGACCACGGCAGAAAATGGTGGGCAACGCGGAATAGTTTTCTTTCGCGTGCCCGCACCGGCGTGCTGGTCAGGGGAAGAAACAGACGGCTCGGAGCGTTGGGCGCAAACCAGCGGGTGCGGGCGAGTTGGGCGAAGGTGGCGTCGAGACAGACAAAGACGGGCAATTCACGGGCCACGTCGCTCAATCCCAACGCCACGCTTTGGGTGTTCACGACGACGGCATCAATGGATTGCCGGGCGCGCAGAGCGGCCACTTGATTGCTGACGTGCCGACTTACCGTGATTCGCCAGCGGGCGTTATGAAAGTCCAAGCCCCATTTTCGCAGGCCGCGAACGGAGAAGTTGGCGCGCAGTGCCAGCGCTTTCGGCAACGGCGTGGCGTCGATCAAATGCGGCTCCACGCCCAGCTCAGGACGCTCACGCAACGCCTGCACGAACGGCACGAGATAGGACGCATGCCCCAACGTGTTTTCGTTGATGAAAGCGACGTTCACTCAGCTTTGGGCGGGCGGCAGCGCGCGGTTGAAGCGCCTCTCACTGGCTTGGAGCAAACCGCGCCAGGCGCCGATTTTGACCGGCCACCACA
>JAYUBJ010000396.1:0-5127 GCA_043740915.1 Verrucomicrobiota bacterium | reverse complement strand
ATCAACAGGCCGAGTTGCACCTTGAACGTGTCCACCTCGAGCCAGGAGACCTGGAGTTCCAACGGCACCTCGGGCAGCGCGAGGAACAAAATGACGCTGGCCAAAAACGACAGCACAATCGCGCCGATGGAAAGCTGCGCGCTGAACTTCCGGTCTTTTTGGAAGAACAGCGTGATGCCCACCGCCGCGGCGAGCGGCAGGAACAAGATGATCCAGGGCAGAATTTCCGGCGGTGACGATTCGTTCATGAGCTACAACTTGAGCGAGGCCAGATCCTCGACATGCGCAGTTTGCCGCTTGCGATAAAGCGCCACGATGAGCGCGAGGCCGACCGCAACTTCCGCGGCGGCGACGGTGATGATAAAAAAGACCATGACCTGCCCGTCGAGGTTGTCGTTGAAACGCGAAAAGGCGACCAGCGCCAGGTTGGCCGCGTTGAGCATCAATTCGAGCGACATGTAAATCACCAGCAGATTGCGCCGCATGATGACCCCGAGCAGCCCCAGGCTGAACAGCAATGCGCTGACGATCAAATAATGTTCCAGTCCAACGTTCATTTTAGTTTTCCCCGCGGATAGCGCGGATAAATTCTTTTCTATTCCGCGCCATCCGCGTCATCCGCGGGCACTTCTCACTTCTCACTTTAAATCTTTTTTGCTCAGCAAAATCACCCCGACCATCGCCACGAGCAGCAGCACGGACAGGAATTCAAACGGCAACAGGTAACGGGTGAACAGCAACGTGCCGAGCGCCGCCGTGTCCCCTTCCAGTTCCGGTCGGGGCACTCCGCCCGGAAGAGTAGACCAGATGGTTTTCATCAGCAGGCCGCTCAAAGCGCCGACGGACAACAGGCCCGTCACCAAACCAAACACCTTGATCCGCCGCCGTTCCTCCTCGCGGATGTTGAGCAGCATGATGACGAAAAGGAACAGCACGATTACCGCGCCGGCATAGACCAGGATTTGCACCGCCGCGAGGAAGAACGCGTGCAGCAGCACGAACAGCCCCGCCATCGAGACAATGGTGAGCACGAGGAACATTGCGCTCGTGACCGGGTTGCGGCTGAACGGATTCGCCACGACCAGAAAGCCGCAGAGCAGCGTCAGGAAGGCAAAGAGGTAAAACAAAACGTCTTGCATCGTTAATTTAAGGAGTATCGCAAGTCAGGTAAAAGCGAACCCCTTCTTTCTCAGCGGCACGAAGAACCGCTGCGATCCCCTCTAAATCAGCCACAATCTCCTCGCAAGAAAACCGCAATGAGTCCGGTAAAGGAACCGAGCCATTCGGGTCGCGGAGTTTAGCGAGCAGTTCGGAAATTATCTTGAACCCAGTGTCAGCTGCGATCCATTTAATAGGTGGCGGCTCCACTCCCTCCAAATCAATGCCTTCGCTTTCAGCAAAGGCAAGCGCATCACTTGAGTTGACACTGAAAACTTCGTCCAAGGCGGCAAAAGGCGAAACCAAATAATCTTTGGTAGACTGACTCTCGAAGTGAGCAATCGCCAAAGCTTTCCCATCAACTGATAGCGGGTCTAGGCCTTGAATCGGTCGTTCCAGCGAAATGTAATAGCCAACGCTCATAATATTCGTGGTGTAATTTGTTTCGTTGTCAGATTTTCACCGGAAACGTTTCCTGCTCCTTCGCCTCCTCCAGCTTGTGCTTCCACTTCTGGATGCCGCCGTGGGTGCCGCCGAGCGACAGGAGTTTTTCCTTGTCATAAATCATTTCGCCGCGGCTTAAGCCAACGAGTGAAAAATCATTTTGCAGAAAGATCGCCTCCTCCGGGCAGACCTCCTGGCAAAAGCCGCAGAAGATGCAACGAAGCATGTTGATCTCAAATTCCTTGGGCATCTTCTCCGCATTCGACCGGTCGGCGGGCTGGCCGTCGGGGCCGGGCGGAATGATCTTGATGGCCTTGGGGGGACAAACGAATTCGCAGAGCTGGCAACTCACGCATTTGGTGTTGCCCTCCTGATCCTTGACGAGATAGGGCGCGCCGCGATATCCCGGCGGCACGGTGGTCCGCTCCTCCGGGTATTGCTGCGTGACCTTCGTCTTGCCGCTCAGGGTGTTGACCAGATGCCGCAGGGTCACCTTGAACCCGCCGATTAACGCCGGCAGGTAAAGGCGTTCCCAAAAGGTCAGTGGTTCGCGTTTAACGATCATCGATTTATTTCCCGTTCGCCAGCCACAACCAGACGGCCGTCGCCAAGATATTCGCCAGCGCCAGCGGGATGAACCGGCGCCAGCCCAAATCCATCAACTGGTCGTAACGGAAGCGCGGCAACATCCACCGCACCCAGATGAACACCCCCATCAGGGTGATCACCTTGGCCAGAAAAATCCCGATGTGCGCCAACCCGCCCGCCAGCGTCGTCGCCGGTTGATCGAAGCCGAACCACGGCAGCGACCAGCCGCCGAAAAACAGCGTCACCATCATCGCCGACGCGGCGATCATGTTGGCGTATTCACCCATGAAGAACAGCGCGAATTTCATCGAGCTGTATTCCGTGTGATAACCACTGACGAGCTCGGTCTCCGATTCCGGCAAATCAAACGGCAGCCGGTTGGTTTCCGCGAAGGCCGCCACCAGAAAAATCACAAACGAAATGGGCTGCTTGAAGATGAGCCAGTTGGGCAGGAAGCCGAGGACGGCCCCCGCCTGGTAGCCGACGACCTGGCTCAAATTCAGGTCGCCCACCAGCATGAACAAAGGGATGACGCTCATGCCCATCGCGATTTCATACGAAATCATCTGCGCGCTCGCCCGGATCCCGCCGAGGAACGGATACTTCGAGTTCGCCGCGTAGCCCGCCAGCACGATGCCATACACGCCGAGCGACACGATTCCAAAAGTATAGAGAATACCAACGTTTAGGTCAGCGATGACCATCTTCTGGCGGCCCAGCGTCGAGCCGAACGGAATGACCGCCACGACCAGGAATGAGGGAATCAGCGTAATGGCCGGGGCGAGCCAGAAATAGACCTTGCGCACGTGCGCCGGGGTGAAGTCCTCCTTGAGAAAACTTTTCGCGCCATCCACCACCGGTTGCCAGAATCCGATCCGCGTCAGGAACGGCCCAAGCACCGGAATGCTCCCGATGAACGGCAGCGCAACGCGGTTCGGCCCCACGCGATCCTGAATCCAGGCCGAAATCTTGCGTTCCGCCAGCACACCGTAAGCGAACATCGTCATCACCGCCGCGAGGACACAAGCAATCTTCAACAAGCCGTAAACAACCAGCTCATGTTCCGCCGTAAAATGTGTGATCCAATCAATCATGGCTCGCGGCTAAATCTGAATCGTCACGCCGGTGTCGCCCAGCTTGCCCCATTCGAGACCGGCGAACGCAGGCACGTCCTTCGCCATCTGGTTGAACAAACCCTCGATGCTTGAGTACCCGTTCTTGCCGGTAAGGTTCTCGACGAGTTCGCGCAGGAACTCCCACTCGGGCCGTGCGTCGCCCTTCGGTTCAACGGCCTTCATGAACCTCTGCACGCGGCCCTTTACATTCACGAACGTGCCGCGCTTCTCGGCGTGCGCGCAGCCGGGCAACACGTAGTGCGCGCGCTTGGTCGTTTCGTTCGGCAAAATGTCACTCACAACGAGCGTCTCCAGCTTCGCCAGCACGTCGGTGCCGATACCGCACTTCGTTACATCCTCGCCGAAAACGATGAGCGTCTTGATGCGGCCCGCGCGGATGCCTTCGGCAATCTTCGGCAAGTTGATGCCCATCTCGCTGAAGCAAATGCCCGTGAGCCGCGCGCCGTTGCTGTTCGGGTTCTTGTCGGCGTGGACGAGCAGCTTGTCGCCTTCGCCCTCGCGGGGGACCGAGTCGGTGACCGCGCCGAGCCGGCTCGCGAGTTTCTTGAGCAGGTAAAGTTCTTCGGTTGTCTGCCGCGCGCTCGCGACGATGGCAACGGAGCCAGGCGCGGCTTCCGCCAGCTTGTGCGAGATTTCTTTGATGGCCGTTGGCCAAATCGTCTTCTGTAGGACAGGCGTCGCGCCTGTCTCCAATATTTCCGAGGAATGAGACAGGCGCGACGCCCGTCCTACGCTGCGGACGAGCACTTCCTTGAGCCGGTCCTCCCGGTTGATCCACTTGTAATTCAGGCGGCCCGCATCACACATCCAACACACATTCACGGCGTCGTTCTCGCGCGGTTCATAGCGGTAAATCTTCCCCTCGCGCGAGCCGATGACAATACTGCAGCCGGTGCCGCAGCTCGTGCACAGGCTTTTGGTTTCTTTGAGAAACCACACCCGCATCTGGAAGCGAAAATCCTTCGACGTGAGCGCGCCCACCGGACAGATGTCCACGGTGTTGAGCGTGTAGTTGTTGTCGAACTGGAGTCCGGGGAACGCCGCGATGGTGTTGTAGGAGCCGCGGTTGACGATGCCGAGCGCGTCGTCGCCCGCGATGTCCTTCGTAAAGCGGATGCAGCGCGTGCACAAGATGCAACGCTCGTCGTCGAGCACGATACGCGGGCCGAGGTCCACGGTCTTGGGCTTGTGCACTTTCGCCTCCACAAAACTGCTCTGCGCCTGGCCATGCTCGACCGAATATTCCTGCAGCTTGCACTCGCCCGCCTGGTCGCAGATCGGACAATCGAGCGGGTGGTTGATGAGCAGCGATTCGAGCACCGCCTCACGCATCTGCTTCGTCGCGGGCGAACTCGGATAGATTTCCATGCCCGGCGAAATGGGCGTCGCACACGCGATGGCGCCGCGCGGCGTCCCCGGTTCGTAGGGCAGCACGGACTTCGCGATTTTGGTCGAGCCATCCTCGTTGAGCACGGGCTTGCGGTCGGGTCCCATCATCGGCGTGCCAAACTCAACGAGGCACATGCGGCAGTTGCCGGCGATGGGCAACTTGGGGTGGTAGCAATAGTGCGGCACTTCCTTGGCCGCGAGCTGGCAGGCCTGAAGCATCGTGGTGGGCTGCAGCTTGCCCTGCCAGTCGGGCATCAGCTTCGGCACCTCAATCTCGCGGCCGTCCACTTTGATTTTTATTTTCTCAACGGGCGGCGGCGCGGTGGGCGCGGCGGGCTTGGGTTCAGTTGTCGCGACAGTGGACATGCTCAAATCTTTCCCGCGTGCAAATCAGTGATTGGGAAAATCATTT
>JAYUBJ010000395.1:0-5142 GCA_043740915.1 Verrucomicrobiota bacterium | reverse complement strand
TGTCGCACCGTTTCCGGATCAAATGATTCCTCGCCGATTTTCAAGGTGGCGGGCGTCAAACGCACCGCGCAGTTCTGGTAGCAACGATCCACCAATTCCACCGTTTTGGCGTGCAGAACGATGGCATCCGATTTGCGGTAAAATAGTTCGTCGTACGGAATCTCTTTGTCGGCAAAATGGAGGGTCGTTTCCGAAAAGACAATCCTGGTTTGCGGCTCGAGTTCGATGATTTGCCGGCCAAAAAGCAACTTGCCCAACCGGAGAATTCCGTAGATCAAGCCCCCGCCAGCCAGGATGCCATAGAAGCTTTGTCTTAATCCGGCCGCCCCACCGGCCGCGTCGTGCAGCGCCGGGACCAGTCCGGAACACACGAAACCCACGACGATTCCGCCGAGCGTGATTTCATCGGGAATGATGAAATGCTCCACGTCAATGAAGGTGGCCGTGAGAAAGCCAGCCAGCAGCAGGCTATAGACCAGGGCGAGTGCCGGCGATGCGGCGCCGAAGGCCAGCCAGCACGCCAGAAACACGACGCCGGTCAGGAGTTCCACCAGAAAATAGCGGAACGAGATGGGGGCTTTGCAGTGGCTGCATTTCCCGCCGAGATACAACCAGGTGAACAGCGGGATGTTCAGGTGCCACGGGATGCTGTATCGGCAATGCGGGCAATGGGAGCGTGGGGTCACAATGCTTTCACCGCGTGGCATCCGGTGGATGCACACGTTCAACAGGCTGCCTACGATGCAGCCGAAGCTGAAAAAGGCGACCGACCAGAAATGAAAGGGAACCGCGGTCCAGGGATTTGAATTAGCCATACAAAGGGATGGAGAGACGCGCGGCGCGCGGGGGCGAATTCAAGAACTGGGGTTTGTGGATTTCGCCCCTGAACCCCGGAGCGCCGATCTCCCGATCGGCAGACCGTGCTGCGACACTAGAAACGGGCCGATCCGGAGATCGGCGTTCCGGTTCAAAGTCAGGGTGGGCGCACGCCTTCCAAGTCACGCTGGCCGTTGGCCGTTCACGGCCGCTCGCCCAATTTGCCATAAATGTTTTTTTCCAGTGCCTGCCGCATCACCGCGACCGGTGCGGCTTTGCCCGACCATAGTTCCAGAGCCTTGGCCCCCTGGTAAAGCAGCATTCCCAAACCATTGGCCGAGCGGCAACCCGCCGTGCGCGCCGCGCGCAGCAACGGCGTCTCAGCGGGACGATATATCATGTCGTACACAAATCGCGCCAGTTTAAGCGGATATTGATTTTCATCCAAGGGCAGGGCGTCGTCCGGTCGCAAGCCGAGCGCGGTGGCATTAAGAATCAAATCGACCGGCACGTTCGGATAGCCAACCGAAACTTTTGCGTTGCGGAACCGGCGTTTGACATCGGCCGCGAGCGCCTCCGCCTTCGCAGCGGTGCGGTTCACGAGATGAAGTTGCTTTACCCCTTCCGCGGCGAGTTTGAGCGCCGCCACGCGGCCAGCCCCGCCCGCGCCCAGCAACAGGACGCTGGCACCGCGCGGCTTCAAGCCGAGATCCTCCTTCAGCGACCGCACAATGGCGTCGGCGTCCGTGTTGAAGCCAACGCTGCGAACCTCCGAATCGGCCTCGCCGGGGAATTGCGCCAGCGGCTGCCAGTTGCCAAAGGGATCTTTCGCCTCGAAACGAATCGTGTTCACGGCGCCGTAGTTTTTGGCTGAGTCGTCCAACGTATCGACGAGGTCCAGCGCGAGTAGTTTGTGCGGCACGGTCAGGTTCAATCCAATGAATCGCATCGCCTTCGCACCGGCGAGGGCTTCCCGTAAATTGTCCGGGTGAACTTCAAAGGCGAGATAACGCCAGTCCAGGCCCAGCGTGGCCAGACCGGCGTTCTGCATCGCGGGCGAAGCCGAGTGTTTGATGGGATGGCCCAAGACGGCGCAGTAACGCGTCGTCGCAACGATCGGCAGGGCAGCACTGTCAAGCACGGGATCAATCTAAGCGATGCCGACGACGTAGAACATGAAATTGTGCAGCGGATTGCGCAGCCGCCACTTTATTTTTCGGTGTCGGTCTTCCGGGCGGTAGGAGTCCGGCGGGGTCGGGTCGTCGAGGTTCCCGAACCACCAGACCGGATTGAACTTCTGCCGGGCCATCGGGTGCGGCTTGGCTTTGGCTTCCTGATTAGGCGTTGAGGGGAGGTTCTCGGGAGCAACGTTTTGACCAGCGAGTCCGGCCGGGGCGAGGAGCAGGCAAAACCCGACGAGGATTCCGTTGATGCTGCGGTTCATTGTTTTGAATCCGTGTTTCGTCCAGGGTAAAATAGTTTCCGGTTCGTTGAAGTCAACGGTCAACCCAGCCCCCGGACTGCGGCTGTGTCCCGCGCCGCGCGGGATCAGCCGCAGCAACGTGGCCAGGCAATCCAGCCAAACATGACCGATGCTTCCCGCCTACACCATGTGCTGCGGCTGGTCGCCCGGGCGGGACACGGCCGCGCTTCGTTTCGGCTGCGTTCGGGGCAATGTCAAGCCGTGCCCAGTTTGCGCCGGTCGCCACTTGATTTATTGACGGAGCAGGATGCGCCAATATGATGGCCGCGAATTCCAATCGTAATTTATGAAGCAAATTGAAAAGTCCGCCTCGCCGCACATCACCTCGTTCTCCCAGGAGGAACGCCTCTTCCCGCCGCCAAAAGCGTTCACTGCCCAAGCGCACCTCAAGTCGTTCGCCCATTATCGCAAACTGTATCAGGAGTCGATCCAATCGCCGGAGAAATTCTGGGGCCGGCAGGGGAAGCAGGAACTCGTCTGGTCCAAGCCGTTCAAGCAAGTGCTCCAGTGGCGCGAGCCGTTCGCCAAGTGGTTCGTCGGCGGCCAGCTCAATGTCAGCGTCAATTGTCTCGACAAACATCTGGGCACGCCGACCGCCAACAAGGCCGCGCTCATTTGGGAAGGCGAACCCGCCGCGCCCGGCAAACCCGGCGAAGAACGCACGCTGACTTACAAGCAATTGCATCGCGAAGTCTGCCTTTTCGCGAATGTGCTCAAGCGAAATGGCGTTGGCAA
The DNA here is from genome assembly GCA_043740915.1 of Verrucomicrobiota bacterium. GTDB lineage: Bacteria > Verrucomicrobiota > Verrucomicrobiia > Limisphaerales > JAYTXL01 > JAYTXL01. Next base: position 2,108 of record JAYUBJ010000395.1, on the reverse strand, counting down.
AGGCGACCGCGTGCTCATCTATCTGCCGATGATACCGGAGGCCGCCATCGCCATGCTCGCCTGCGCCCGCATCGGGGCCGTCCATTCGGTCGTGTTCGGCGGCTTCAGCGCGCAATCCGTGGCGGATCGCATCTTTGATTGCCAGGCAAAGCTGGTCATCACGGCGGATGGCGGGTTTCGTCGCGGTTCCGTCGTGCAGTTGAAGAAGAATGTGGATGACGCGCTCGTGCTGAAGGACGCGCAGGGTCATTTGCTCGCGAAGACGATTAAGAGTGTCATCGTCGTCAAACGCGCGGGCAACGAGGTCCACATCGAAGAAGGCCGCGATGTGTGGTGGCATCGGGAACTGGAATACGTCAACGCCGATTGTCCGCCGGCGAAACTGGACAGCGAAGCCCCGCTCTTCATCCTTTACACCAGCGGCTCGACCGGCAAACCCAAGGGCATCCTGCACACCACCGCCGGTTATCTGCTCTACAGCAAGCTGACGAGCAAATATGTGTTCGATTTGAAGGACACGGATGTCTATTGGTGCACCGCCGATGTTGGCTGGGTCACCGGCCACAGCTACGTCGTGTATGGTCCGCTCGCGAATGGGGCCACGAGTTTGATGTACGAAGGCGCGCCAAATTTTCCCGAGCCGGACCGGTTTTGGCGCATCGTGGAGAAATTTGGCGTGACGATCCTGTACACCGCGCCGACGGCGATCCGCGCGTTCATGAAATGGGGTGTCGAATGGCCGAAGAAACACAATCTCACCTCGTTGCGCCTGCTCGGCACCGTGGGCGAGCCGATTAATCCGGAAGCGTGGATGTGGTATCACGAAGTCATTGGCGGCAAGCGTTGCCCGATTGTCGATACCTGGTGGCAGACGGAGACGGGCGGCATCATGATCACGCCGTTGCCCGGGGTCACGACGACGAAGCCCGGCACCGCGACCCTGCCATTCTTTGGCATCGTGCCCGAAGTTGTGGATGATGCGGGGAACGCGGTGCCCAAAGGGAGCGGCGGCAAACTCGTCATCCGCAAGCCTTGGCCCGGGATGTTGCGCGGCCTCTGGGGCGACAACGAGCGTTACAAGCTGACCTACTGGAGCGAAGTCAAGGGCAGCTACTTCACGGGCGACGGTTGCCGCCAGGACAAACATGGATATTTCTGGATTGTCGGCCGCATCGACGATGTGCTCAACGTCGCCGGCCATCGGATCGGCACGGCGGAAGTCGAAAGCGCGCTCGTGAGCAATCCGAACGTGGCCGAGGCGGCCGTGGTGGGCCGGCCCGACGAACTCAAGGGCCAGGCGCTGGTCGCATTCGTCACGCTCAAAACCGGCATCAAGGCGCATCCGGAATTGCGCGAGGAGTTGCGTCAGCATGTGGGCAAGGAAATTGGTCCGGTGGCCAAACCGGACGACATTCGTTTCGCTGAAATGCTTCCCAAGACCCGTTCCGGAAAAATCATGCGGCGTTTGCTCAAGCAAATCGCGGCGGGCATCGAGATCAAAGGCGACACCACGACGCTCGAGGATTTCAGCGTGCTGGCCAAGCTGGCGAGCGCGGAGGAGTGAACTTTGAATGAGCGGAACCGCGATTGACCGGTCCGGAAATAATCCCCGACCGCCAAGCTTTAACGGTTCGACGGTGGAGGTTTGACTGGGCTGGGGAGGTATCCCGCGAGTGCAATTACACAGTACCGGTCGGCGGGTATTTTGACTGTGGTCAAGGGCATCGGGCCGAACATGCTGGCGTAGAATCCACTGCGGCCATTGCAGGTCAGATATATCCCCACCGGGCTGCGTTCCTGTTCCCGGACGACTTCCAGGACCTTCCAGCGATCCTCTTTTAAAAGATAGGAGATGTTCACGTTGCAGTTGCTGTAGGGGGCGATGATGACATCCTTAACCAGCGTCTCTTGGCCTCGAAAATCCACGGCGATGGCGCCGTTCTGTTCCATATAATACTGCCACCCCCAGTGCCCTTGAAAAAAGACCTTTCCCTGGTGGTAGCGCGCGGTGAGGGTGTTGGCCTGGTGCTTCACCTGATTCGCCCAGATGAAATCGGCATAGCTCATGACCATTGCCAGCACCAATCCACAGGCCCCGGCCACGATCA
>JAYUBJ010000394.1:0-5156 GCA_043740915.1 Verrucomicrobiota bacterium | reverse complement strand
CATCGGGACCTACTTGATTCTCCAGACCAACACGCTGATTTGCAGCGAGGTTCTCGGCTTGGAAACCACCGCGTCTTATGGCCTGAGCGTGCAATTGGTGATGATGCTCGTGGGGCTGAGCGGCGTCTGGATACAGGTGAAACTTCCGCTGATCAACCAACTTCGCACCCAAGGCCGGAACGCGGAGATCGCCCAATTGTTTGCCGCGCGCATGCGGCTGGCGGTGCTGACATTTTTCACGGGCGCGATGGCGATTTTCTGGCTGGCACCCTGGGGCCTGAGGTTGATGCATGCGCGCACGCCGCTGCTCGCCCCGCCGCTGCTGGCGGCGCTGCTGTTCATCCGGTTTCTGGAGATGCATCATTCGCTTTATAGCGGCTTGGTCCTCTCAGAAAACCAGAACCCGTTTGTGAAACCGGCATTGATCTCCGGCGCGTTGATCGTGGTGTTGAGCCTGGGCATGACCCCGGCGTTTGGCCTGTGGGGGCTCTTGCTTTCGGCGGGTTTGGTGCAGGCCGGGTTCGCCAACTGGTGGACCCCGATGCGGGCGCTGCGCGGTTTGGGAGTGGCGGGTCAGGGGTATTGGAAATTATTCTTCGGCCTTTCTCCGGTCTCAGGGAGCGTCAGTAGCCGGCCCGTTTGACCCGCGCCCAAGAATCGCATGGCTTGTAGCGCCGCCCCAATCCCCATGGTCCGCGAAGCCAGCAACCGACGTGACCACACCCTTCTGGAGACTGGTTCGGGCTGGCGGTTGTCCCCAGCACCACAATTTCTGCTGGCCTTTTCATGGGCTGGATGAACAAATCATCGGCAGAATTTGATGAAGATCGACTACGCCCGCTATTATCAGAGATGTCACCCCGGCACGCCCGAAGATCAGGCAGTGATGTCGGCGTATTATCACCGGATTTTCGCCTTCCGATTGCCGACCGAGAAGACCGCGCCAATTTTGGACGTTGGTTGTGGCATCGGCATATCCATGGTGGCCTTGAAAGAACTTGGCTACACTTTCCTGACCGGGGTTGATTGCGATGAAGGCCAAATCGCCGCCTGTCGGAACAAGGGGTTGGACGCGCGGTTGACGCCAGACACCGTCGCATTTCTCAACTCAAACCCAAGTAGTTACCGAACCATCCTGGCCTTTGACGTCATCGAGCACAACCCCGTCTCCGACCAAATGGCGTTCGTCCAAGCGCTTGCCATGGCGTTGATGCCGGGTGGCAGGTTGATTTGCACCGTGCCCAACGCCAATTCGGTTCTGGGGACCCGGTGGCGCTACAATGACTTGCAGCACCATTGTAGTTTTACCGAGAACAGCCTGGAGGTTCTGTTGCACGAGGGCGGCTTGACGGAGATCGTTGTCTCGGCCGTCGAACCCCTTCAACGCCCGTCGAATTACTGGATTCCTTTTCTCAGCGGCGCACGGCACTGGTGGGCGTTTCGCTTTTTCCGTTTCTGGCGGCGGCTGGAAATGATGGCGGAACTCGGCCCGGAACAAGGTCGCACCGTTCCCTTGTCGATGAATTTACTGGCCGTGGCAAGGAAAGCGTAGAGTTATGAGGATTATTTTAGTTGGCCACCCGGACAAGCCACATCCTCAAACTGTCGGTCTTCGAGCGGCGAACAAATCGTGATCCTTGTCGCGACTTACAACTGGCGCGAGTTTTGGAAGCCAGCAGTTGCCAGCACGCCGAATCAGGTTATCGCAATGCTCATTAATGATGAAGAATTCCGGCCGGGAGCGGGGCCTGCTGCATTTTGCCATGCGGTATTTTGTTCATCGGTCAGCCGCAGCCATTTGGTAAAATGAAAATCGCCTATCTCAGCGTCCTGCCGCCACCCGATAAACCGGCTATTTCCGGTGTCTATCGGGTTTCGGAGAGTCTGTTGCGCCAGTATGAAGGGCTGGACGACATTGAAGTGGAGGCGGTGACGCTCATTGACGGGCTGGATCGGGAAATCGTGCGTCAACAGGGGAAGGTGCGCTACCATTTTCTGCCCTGCAAACGGCGGTTGAAAACGGCGACGCTTTACTGGGCCGAAATTCGGGCGTTGGAACGGCGGTTGGGTGCCTTGGAGGTGGATCTGGTGCATGGTCAGCCCACGGCTGAGCACTTGCTGGTCGCGACGGCCAGCCGGATGCCGCACGTGATCACGGTTCACGGCCTGGTCTCGCGCGAGAGTGTGGGACAGGGCTTTTTTCACCCTGGTTATTTTACCGCCCGGGTGCGCGAGGCACTCCAGCAGCGGGCGGTGCGCCGGGCCCAAAACATCATCACCATCTCGCCGTATGTGGCCGACTATCTGCGCCCGCTGACCGGCGCACGGCAATGGCCGTTGTCCAACCCGATTGACGCGGAGTTCTTTTCCCTGCCGCCGCCCGTCCGCGCGGGGTTGCGGCTGCTCTGTGTGGGGATTCTTTGCGAGCGGAAAAATCAATTATTGCTCGTGGAAGCGTGCCAGTTGCTGGCGGGGCGGGGGATTCAGTTTGAGTGCCGACTGGTCGGCACCTCGGACCCGCGGTATGAAGCGCGGGTGCGGGAACGGTGGTCGGCCGCCGGCCTGGCGCAACACGTTTTGCTCACCGGCCCGTTGAGCCACGAGGAATTGCGGCAACAATATATCTGGGCCAACGCCGTGGTGCTCCCGTCCTTGGAGGAAAGTTCGTCCCTCGTCCTGATGCAGGCGATGGCGGGGGGGCGGTGCGCCTTCGGCGCCAGCGCGGCGGCCTTGCCGTACGTCCTGGATCACGGACGTCTCGGCACGCTGTTCGCACCCGCGACCTCGGAACCCTTGGTCCAAGTCTTGGAGGAGTTCGTCCGCAACCCACTTCCCTTTTGGGACAAGGCGCGGGTGGCGGCTGCGCATGCGGCCGCGCATTTTCGGGCGGACGCGGTCGCCCGGGCAACCGTGGCGATTTACGCGGAAATTCTCGCGGGAGCGACCGTGCCGGCATCGTGAGTCTGGCCCGGTGGCGTCGCCAAAGCTGGCTGGCTCGGCGGACACGGACGGGTTTGGGCCCGTTTCACAAAAAGATTGCACGCCCCCGAGCGGTTGATTCTACTGGGGCGGTTGTGTTGAGTGAATCCGATTTATCCCGCTCCGTGCTGATTTACGGTGCCTGCGCCCTGCTCGCCATGGTATTGGGCTTCGCACTGGCGGTTCCGCTCACCTTGAGCAGTTTTGGTTTTGTGCTGCTGGTGTTGCTGGTGCTTGGCTTTCCCCTGCTGATGCGCTGGCATCATTCACTGCTGATCCTTTGCTGGAACGCGTCCATGATCTTCTTCTTCCTGCCGGGCCAGCCCGCGTTGTGGACCGTGCTGGCAGGCTTGAGTTTGTTCATTTCCGTGCTCAATCACACCTTAAAAAAACGGAGCTCCTTTATTCGTGTCCCGTCGCTCGAGTGGCCGTTAATTTTGCTGCTGGTGGTGGTGGCGGTGACCATCATCTTCACCGGTGGCATCCGGGGCCGTGCCTTTGGTTCGGAGAGTTGGGGGGCCAAACGGTATCTCGGCGTGCTGGGAGCGGTGTTCGGCTATTTCGCACTGGTGGCGCAACCGATTTCACCCCGGCGGGCGCCGTTATATGCCGCGCTATTTTTTCTCTCGGGCATGACGTCCGTTTTCAGCGACCTGGCTTATGCGGCCGGCCCGGCGTTCTATTTCTTATTCGCACTATTTCCCTCGGACGTGGCGTTTCACCAGGCGACCACGCAGACCACGCTCCAACGATTCACCGGCCTGGCCTGGATGGCCCAGGCGGGAGGCTGTTTTATGCTGGTTCATTACGGCATTCGCGGGATCTTCGTCTGGCAGCGGCCGTGGCGACTGCTCGGGTTTGTGGCCGTCTTTGCGGTGGGGTTGCTGGGTGGCTTCCGCTCTTCCATCATTTTGTTTTTCATTCTGTTCGCCTGCCAGTTCTATTTTGAAGGATTGTTCCGCAGCCGGCTGTTGCCGTTCCTGCTGGTGAGTTTTATTTTGGTTGGTTCGCTCGTCATCGGCTATGTGGACCGGCTGCCGCTCTCGGTGCAACGGAGCTTGAGTTTCCTGCCCATCCACGTGCATCCCATGGCCAAACAGGATGCCGCCGGCACGCTCGATTGGCGGCTGCAAATCTGGAAAACCGTGTGGCCGGATGTGCCGAAATATTTGCTGCTGGGCAAAGGGTTTACTTTCAGCGGAACCGACATGCTGCTGACCCAGGAGGCGCAACGCCGGGGTTTTTACAGTTCCTACGAAACCACGCTGATCAACGGCAATTACCACAGTGGACCGCTGACGGTCATCATCCCGTTCGGGATTTTTGGAGTGCTGGCCTTCGTTGTTTTTTGCTGGAACTCGTTGCGGGTATTGCGGTCGAACTACCGCTACGGGGACAAATCCATGGCGAAGATCAACACCTTCCTGCTGGCCTACTTTACCGGGCGGCTGATATTCTACCTGATTTTCTACGGGCAATTTGACCTGGATTTGATGCTCTTCACCGGAACCGTCGGACTGAGCATCTGCCTCAACGGCGGAGTGAAAAAGCCGGCCGCCAACAAACCGAAAGTGGCGCCCGCGGTCCGCCCGGTTCCTGCGGACATGTGGGCCGTGGCGCGCTAGTTCATATTGTGATGCGCGTCGTGCTGGACACCAACGGGCTGTACACGACCCAGGCGGGCGTGGCCCGGTATCTGCGCGGTTTGATTCGCGGATTCCAACGACTCGATCTTTCCGAGGTGCATATTGATCCGCTGGCCTGGGCGGTGCAGAATTTCGAATATCAACAACCGCAGCGGGCCCTCAAGACATTCTATCGCGAAATGCTCTGGGCGAAGTGCGTTGCGCCGCGCCGGATGGCGCAACTGGAGGCCGATCTGTTGCATTCGACCGCGGCCTTGTTCGTCGCGCCGCCGCGCGGTCTCCGACACGTCGTCACCCTGCACGATCTGGCGTTGTGGCGGTTTCCCGAGCGCTTTCGGGCGTGGCAGCGTTGGACGGGGAAGAAAAATGTCGGTCGCATTCTTCGGGCGGACCGCGTGATCTGCATCAGCCGCTTTACGGCCGACGAGGCCATGCGTCTGCTGGGCCTGCCGGCCGCGCGGATTGAAGTCATCCACAACGGGTGCGATTTTCATCCCGACGAACTGGTGCCGACGGAGCAAGCGCCCGAGG
>JAYUBJ010000393.1:0-5176 GCA_043740915.1 Verrucomicrobiota bacterium | reverse complement strand
GCCGATTTTATGCATGGCCGATTCAATCATGGCGTGATGCTGCTCCTGGCGGCGGGGCTGGCGTTCAGCGGCTGCCAGAGCGCGCCGCGCGCCGGGGCCAAGACTTTCCAGACGGGGGGGGTAGCCACGAATGCACCGGTGGCTGATGCCCTGGCCGCGGAAGCCGCGGCGAAGCGGGCGGAGGCCTTGGCGCGCTTCGCCACCGGGTTGACCTATGAATTCCGGGAAGAACCGGATAAGGCCCTGCCCGAGTTCTATTTTTCCGCCCTCGCGGATCCGAGCAACGAGCCGCTGGCTATCGAGGTCTCGCGGCGGTTGATCCAGCAGAAGGAAAACGTCAAGGCCATCGAGATCCTGACCAAGGCCACCGCGTGGCCCACGGCTTCCGGCACCCTGTTCTCCCTTCTCGGCGTGGCGTGTGCGCAGGCGGGGAAAGTCGAGCTGGCCATCGCCGCGAACCGCACCGCGATCCAGAAGCAGCCACAATCGAGCCCGGCCTACCAGAATCTCACCCACCTTTATTTGCAGACGGGCAAGCCGGCGGAAGCGCTCCTGATGCTGGAGAACGCGGCGAAGCAGCCCGATTTGGACGTGCCGTTCCTCCTCGACCTGGCCGATTTGATGGGCATTTACATTCGTGCCCAGACGGAGGATGCGGGCAAGCTCAAGCCGCGGGTGGCGGCGTTGCTGGAGCGGGCGGCGCAACTCAAGCCGGCCGATCCGGCGACCCGCACGCACCTGGCGGAAGTGTACGCGCTCGCGGGCCAGACGGGCAAGGCGGCGGAGCTCTACCTGAGCTTGCTCGAGCAATTCCAAAACGATCCGAAGGCGCGCGACATGTTGCGCAGTAAATTAGCCGACGCTTACCTGCGCAGCGACAATCCGCAGGACAAGAAACTTGCGGCCGAACAATTGGAGAAATTCAAGAACGACCATCCCACGAATCCCCAAGCTTACCTTTTTCTGAGCGGCCTGGCCTACGATGAGCAGGATTATCCGCGCGCCGCCGACAATCTCGAAATGGCCTTGAAGCTGGATCCCACCCGGGAGCAGACCTATTACGAGCTGGCCGGTGTGCAGATGCAGTTGGAAAAGGCGGAGCAGGCTTTGAAGACTTTGGAGCTGGCGCGCGCCAAGTTCCCGCGGAATTTCACGCAGGAATTCACCGCCGCGCTCGCGTACAGCAGCCTGAAACAGTACGGCAAGTCGCTCGCCCATTACACCGAGGCCGAGGTGCTTGGCAAGGCGGGCGAAACCAACCGCCTGAGCCATGTCTTTTATTTCTTTTTCGCCGGCACCTATGAACGCAACAAGGATTTCGAGCAGGCGGAAAAATATTTTGACAAGACCCTCCAACTCGCACCCGATTTCGCCGAGGCGCTCAACTACTGCGGCTACATGTTCGCGGAGCAGGGCATCAAGCTCGACAAGGCCCGGGTCATGATCGAGCGCGCCGTGAAGGCCGAGCCGAAAAACGCCGCCTTTCTCGACAGTATGGGCTGGGTGCTGTTCAAACAGAACCATCCGCAGGAGGCGCTCCCGTATATGCTCAAGGCGATGGAGTATTCCGAGAAGCCGGACGCCACGCTGAACGACCACCTCGGGGACATCTATGCGGCCCTCAAAAAAATGGAGCAGGCGCGCGCCGCCTGGGAGAAGTCGCTGGCCATCGAACCGAACGAAGCCATCAAGAAAAAACTCGAGGGCGTCCCGGCGCCCGGCCGCTCACCCAAGTGAGCCATGGCCCACCAATTCCAAAAGCATTACACCGTGGCCGAGGCGCGCCAGCTCCTGCCGGAAGTCCGAAAACGGCTCAAAGCGCTTGCCGAACTCCGGCAGCAACTCCAGGAACTGGATGAAATTCTCCGCGCCCAGAATCGCGCCGGCCACGACCAGGGTGGGCCGCGGGTCAACCGCTGGGTGGCGGCCGTGGCGGCCATCAAGCAGGCGGTGCTCTGGTTTCATAACGCGGAAATTCAAATCAAAGACCTAGACCGCGGGTTGATCGATTTTCCCGCGATCATCGGCGGGCGGGAAGTGTTTCTCTGCTGGGAACACGACGACGATGACATCGAGTTTTGGCATGATTTGGACTCCGGTTATGCCGGCCGGGAACGATTGTAGCTGCCCGCGGCCGGTGGAGGCAGCCTGGCTCGCCAATTCATTTTCAAACGATGATCGTCACTTTTTCTTTCCCGACGCAAATTGTGTTCGGCGTGGGCGCGCTGCAAGAACTCCCCCGCCGCCTCACGGAACTCGGCGTCCACCGACCGCTGGTCGTGACTGATGCCGGGTTGGTGGCGACCTCATCGTTCCGGCGGTTCGAAGCCGTGGCGGCCAGCCGTTGGCAGATCTTTTCTGGAGTCCATCCGAACCCCAGCGTGGCCGACGTGGAAGCCGCCACCGCCGCGTTCCAATCGGGCCAATGCGATGCCGTGATTGCCCTCGGTGGCGGTAGTGCGTTGGACGTCGGCAAAGTGATTCGTTTGCGCCTCAAGCGTCCGGAAAAAAGCCTGGCCAAATTTGATTTTAACGCGGATTGGAGCGGCCTGGCGCCGTGCATCACGATCCCCACCACCGCCGGCACCGGGAGTGAGGTCGGGCGGAGTTCCGTGATTATCATGGATCACAGGAAGACGGGTGTTTTTCATCCGGCGCTGCTGGCCGACTTGGTGATCCTGGATCCGGAGCTGACGCGGGGATTGCCCGCGAGTTTGACGGCGGCAACGGGCGCGGACGCGCTGACGCATTGCATCGAATCCTTCACCTCACCCGTGGTTCATCCGCTGTGCGACGGCATTGCCCTCGAGGGGATCCACCTCCTCGTCCAGTCGCTGGCGCTGGCGGTAAAAAATGGCGACGATCTTGCGGCGCGCGGTCGTCTGCAATTGGCGGCGATGATGGGCGGTATTGCGTTTCAAAAGGATCTGGGCGCCACGCATTCGCTGGCGCATCCGCTCTCCTCCCTCTGCGGCCTGCACCACGGCACCGCCAACGCGCTGTGTCTGCCCCTCGTCATGGAATGGAACGCCGTGCGCGTGCCCGGCCTGTACCGCCGCGTCGGCATCGCGTGCGGGCTGGATCAACCCGGTGACACGGCCACGATCCAATTCATCCGCGCGCTGCTCGCGGAAATCGGGTTGCCGCCCGGACTGCGCGCCCACGGCGTGAATGAGTCGCACCTCGACGCCCTCACCACGCAGGCCTTCGAGGATCGTTGCCATTTGACCAATCCCGTTCCCGTGACGCGGGAGGATTTGCGCAAGCTCTATCAACGGGCGCTTTGATGCTCATGAGGATTCCGTCGAAACTTTTCATCAACAACCGGGGTCGCGCCGCCGCCGGCGGCAAAGTCCTGCCGCTGGTCAATCCCGCGACCGAAGCCGTCTTCGCCGAGGTGGCCGCCGCGGGCGTGCGCGATGTCGAGCTGGCCGCGACCGGCGCCCAACGTGCATTCGAGCAGGGCTGGCGCGATTTGGCGCCAGGCAAACGCGCCGAAATTCTTTTCCAGATCGCCCGCTTGATCCGAGGGCATGCCGAGGAACTGGCCCAGCTCGAAATGGTCAACGTGGGCAAACCGATTTCCGACGCCCGCGATGAAGTCGCCCTGGGCGCGCGCGTTTTTGAATATTATGCCGGGGCCATCGGCAAGTTTTGTGGGCACACCATCCCGGTGGCACGGGGTGGATTTGATTTCACGCTGCGGCAGCCGATGGGTGTCGTGGCCGCGATTGTGCCGTGGAATTTTCCATTCCCCATCGCCTGCTGGAAAGCGGCTCCCGCGCTGGCTGCTGGAAATTGCGTTCTGCTTAAGCCGGCCCGGTTGTCGCCGCTCACGGCCTTGCGGTTGGGCGAGCTGGCCGCCGACGCGGGGTTGCCGGCGGGGGTGCTGCAAGTGCTGCCCGGCGCGGGCCAGGAGATGGGCGACGCGCTCGTCCGTCACCCGCTGGTGCGCAAGATTTCTTTCACCGGCTCGACCGCCGTTGGGATCCGCATCATGGAACTCGCCGCGCGCGATTTGAAACGTGTCTCGCTTGAACTCGGCGGCAAGTCGCCGAACATCATCTTCGCGGACGCCGACCTCGAACAGGCCGCCGCCACGTCGCCGATGAGTGTGTTCGCGAACACCGGCCAGGACTGCTGCGCGCGCAGCCGGGTATTTGTCGAGCGTCCGGTGTTTGATAAATTCGTGGAATTATTCGTGCGCGCCACCGGCAAAATCGTCGTGGGTGATCCGTCGAAGCAGTCCACGCAAGTCGGTCCACTGGTTTCGGGGCCGCAACGGGAATCGGTCGAGGAATATTTGCGAACCGTCAAAACACCGCGGCACAAAATCCTCCGTGGTGGGAATCGTCCACGCAAGAAGGGCTTTTACCTCAACCCCGCAGTCGTGCTCGGGGCGGAAATTGATGACCGGATCTGGACGGAGGAAGTCTTTGGTCCGGTCGTGTGCATCCGGCCCTTTGATGACGAAGCGCAAATGCTGCGGGAGGTCAACGCCTCGCCGTACGGCCTCAGCGGGTCCGTCTGGACCAACGACCTCAAGCGCGCGCTCCGGGTGGCCCGGCGCGTGGAAAGCGGGGTGGTGAGCGTCAACAGCCACTCCAGCGTGCATGTCGAGGCTCCGTTTGGCGGCTTCAAACAAAGCGGCCTGGGCCGCGACCTGGGCCTGGCGGCGATGGAGGGATATACGGAATTGAAGAATGTTTACGTCGCCGAATAGACAGCCAAACGGGAACCACTTTATGAAAGGATTTCTCGCCCCATGAGAGGCAACACCGCCGCCCGCGTTGGATTCAAACAGGTGCGGGGCTTCGGACACTTGATCCACTCGTCCAAAGTCATCGGCGCCACGCCATCCTTGCCGGGCCGCCCGGTCTGGCCATCGGCTTCAAACGCCTGTGGCACCCCATTGACGAGCCGGAACACGCCGCGCGCCCGGGCGGTGATGTCCGGCAGGGCCGTCGCGCGCAGTCCGCGCTTTGTCGCCACGCCCACCACGCCCTGATCAATCTGAATGGCCATCAGCCGCGCCGTGAGTGCCTCGCGCTCGCTCGTGACGGCGGACAGTTGCTTGTCGAAATCGCCCTGAAGAGCCCGACTGAAAATTCCGTGGGGTCCTGTTTTTAGGGAAAAGGTTGGATGGCAAGGCGCGACGAGGGAGGATACCCGCAGC
>JAYUBJ010000392.1:0-5188 GCA_043740915.1 Verrucomicrobiota bacterium | reverse complement strand
AATTTTTTCCGCTCCTGAAGTTTAGTTGGAGACTCGTCACCTCGTTGCCTACAGAGAAAAGAGTTTTTGATCGGACTGCCAGGCCATGACCCGCCCGCTCGACGCCAAGACCCTTTTCAAACAGCAGTTCGGGTTTACCCCGACGCACCTCGCGCAGGTGCCGGGGCGGATCGAACTGCTGGGCAATCACACCGATTACAACGAAGGCCTCGTCCTCGCGCTGGCGGTGGACAAGTATGTCTCCATCGCCAGTTCGCCGCGCTCCGACGGCAAAATTGAACTCGTCTCCTCCGCCTTCCCGCAACGGGAACTTTTCTGGCTCAGTGAATTCAAGAAAAATCCCGCCGCGCCCTGGGCCGATTACGTCAAGGGCATGCTGGATCAGTTGCGCCGCCACGGCGTCCCATTTAGTGGGTTTACCGCCGCCATCCACAGCACTGTTCCGATGGGCGCGGGGCTGGGCAGTTCCGGCGCCCTGGCCATCGCCACCGCGCTGGCCGTGCGGCAATTGCATCCCTGCAAGTTCACCTCCATCGGCGCCACGCCGCTGCCGCGCACGCGGGGCAAGACGCGGGTGGCCCTGCCGCCGTTAAGCAAAAAGGAAAAATTCATTCTCGCGAAACTTTGCCAGTCGGCAGAAAACGAATTCGTCGGCGTGCGCTGTGGCATGCTCGACCCGCTGTCGTCGCTCTTTGGCCGCGCCTTCCACGCCCTGCAAATCGACTTTCGACACGTGACCGTGGAAGCGTTGCCGATGATCGGAGAAATCTCGATTGTGATCTGCGACTCCGGCGTGAAACATGTGCTGTCCGCCGGGCCCTACAATGAACTGCGTGACCTCTGCGCCACCGCCGCCCGCAAGCTCGGCGCCCGTTCCCTCCGCTCCGTCGAACTGCCGGATCTCAAAGCGGGACGCGCCCGGCTCACCGAGCGCGAATACCAATGCGCCTACCACATCCTCGGCGAGAACACCCGGGTGATTTTTGGAGAACGGGCCTTGCGGGAGGATGACTTCGAGCAGTTCGGCCAGTATCTATTCCAGAGCCACGACAGCTCGCGCGATATTTTCCAGAATAGTTGTCCGGAGTTGGATCTGCTGGTGGATCTGGCCCGGGCCCATCCCGCGTGCCTGGGCGCGCGGTTGACCGGCGGCGGGTTCGGTGGTGCGACGGTAAACCTGGTGAGCCGGCCCCTCGTCAAGAACTTCATGCTTTCGCTGGCTGGACAATACCAGAAGGAAACGGGCCGTCAGATCACTCCAATGCTCTGTCAGGTCGTGGATGGGGTGGAGTGACCAAGGCCACTCGGCGCTCGACAATTCGACCGTTCTGTTATCCCATCCGCACGGTGACTAAACCTTTTTGCAGCGCCGTCTAACCGACCATGTCCGCCCCTGTTTCCGCCCGACCGCGCGTAACCGTGGATGGAAAGTTTTTCCGGCTCGGCGAAAATAAATTTTACGTCAAGGGCCTGACGTACGGCCCGTTTGCCCCGGATGCCCAGGGCGCAACGGTCGCCTCGCCGGAACAGACCGCCCAGGATTTTGCCCAGGTGCGCGAACTGGGCGCAAACCTGCTCCGGATTTATGACGTGCCGCCGCGGTGGTTTCTCGATCTGGCGGCGGAACACCACCTCAAGGTGATGGTGGACGTCCCGTGGAACAAGCACCTGTGCTTCCTTGATTCCGAACCGGAGCGCGCGGCGGCGCGCGGCAAAGTCCGCCAGGCGGCTCAGGATTGCGCCGGGCATCCCGCGGTGTTTGCACTCTGTGTGGCCAATGAAATCTCGCCCGATGTCGTGCGCTGGAGCGGCGCGACGGCAGTGGCCGATTTCATCGACCTGCTCATTGACGAGGTCAAGGCGGTGGATCCCGAATGCCTGTGCACCTACGCCAGTTATCCGCCGACGGAATTTCTCCAGCCGCAAAACGTGGATTTTCTCTGCTACAACGTCTATCTGCACCAGCAACGCCCCTTTGAGAATTACCTCGCCCGACTACAGATGGTGGCCGACGCCAAGCCCCTGTTGCTCGGCGAATTCGGCATCGATTCGATCCGGGAAGGGGAAGCGTCCAAGGGCGAGACTTTGCGCTGGCAGATTGAAACGGCCTTCCGGGGCGGCGTGGCGGGCACCATCATTTACAGCTTCACGGACGATTGGTTTCGCGGCGGGATGCAGATCGAGGACTGGGCGTTTGGCCTCACCACGCGTGACCGGCAGCCCAAGGAATCTTTTGCCGCGGTGCGGGAGATGTTCACGATCGCGCCCTATTTCCCCCTGTCCTACTACCCCTCGGTCTCGGTGGTCATCGCCAGCTACAACGGCGACCGCACGCTCAAGGCCTGCCTCGACTCGCTGGCGCGGTTGAACTATCCGAACTGTGAAGTGATCCTCGTGGATGACGGTTCCACCGACAACACGCCGCAAATCGCGGCGCAATATCCGAACGTCCGGTATATCCGTCATCTGCAAAACCGGGGGTTGTCCGTGGCGCGCAATACCGGCATCGCTGCGGCCGCCGGTGAAATTGTGGCGTTCACTGATTCCGATTGCCGCGCGGATGAGGACTGGCTGCATTATTTGATCGGCGATTTGCTCAACAGCCAGTTCGCGGGGATTGGCGGGCACAATTTCCTGCCGCCGGAGGATTCTCCCGTGGCCACCGCGGTCATGGCCTCACCGGGCGGGCCGGCGCACGTGATGTTGACGGACCGTCTGGCCGAGCACATTCCCGGCTGCAACATGGCGTTCTACAAATGGGCGCTCGAGGAACTGGGCGGCTTCGATCCGATTTACCGGCTGGCGGGCGACGACGTGGATGTCTGCTGGCGGCTGCAACAACGCGGATACAAGATTGGGTTTAGCCCCGCTGGTTTTGTCTGGCATTACCGCCGCTCCAATATCCAGGCCTATTTGAAACAACAACGCGGCTATGGTGAGGCGGAGGCGCTGCTGGTGCACAAGCACCCGGAATATTTCAATTCGCTTGGGGGCAGTGTCTGGCAGGGGCGCATTTACACGCCCGCCAAAATCGGCATCGTCATCCGGCGCCCCATGATTTACCACGGCGTGTTCGGCAGTGGATTTTTTCAATCCATCTACTCCGCGCCGCCGTCGATGGCGCTGATGTTTCTGACCAGCCTGGAATATCACGTCTTGGTGACGCTTCCTCTGATGGTGCTCGCGACGGTGCTGCCGCTCTTGTGGCCGCTGGCTGCCGCGAGCCTGCTGGTGTCGCTTGGCTTGTGCGTGGCTGCGGCCGTGCAGGCCGAGTTGCCGAAGCGTAAACGGCGCGTCTGGTCGCGGCCCCTCGTGGCGCTGCTCTTCTGCCTTCAACCCATCGTGCGCGGTTGGGCGCGTTATCAGGGCCGGCTGTTTCTGCGCCAGACCCCGCTGTCGGCGCGCGAAACTCTCGACACGCTCGACTTGAAAAACAAGGGGCAATCGTTCAATGAAATGAAATACTGGGACGAGCGGATGATCGCGCGGGTTGATTTTCTGGCGCGCGTACTCGAACAGCTCGACCACCAAAGCTGGCCCAACAAGGCCGACACCGGCTGGACGAAATCCGACATTGAAATCTACGGCAGCCGCTGGTGCAACGTGCAGTTGACCACGGTCGCGGAAGTCCATGGCCGGAACCGGCAACTCATCCGC
This sequence comes from Verrucomicrobiota bacterium, assembly GCA_043740915.1. Taxonomy (GTDB): domain Bacteria; phylum Verrucomicrobiota; class Verrucomicrobiia; order Limisphaerales; family JAYTXL01; genus JAYTXL01. Next base: position 1,531 of record JAYUBJ010000392.1, on the reverse strand, counting down.
TGCCGGCTGCGCACGGGCTGGAGTTTGCTGGCCAAGATCGCCTTCTGGTCGGCGCTCGGATTCGAGCTGGTGATGATCGGCTTCGTGCGCCACGCCGTGCCGTACTACTGGCTGTGGCTGCTGTTGGCGAGCCTCCTCGGCTTTGCCTGGCTGCTCCGCGAGGAACAAAGAAATTTGCAACGCATCATCGCCGTTTTCCTCGATGTCGTGGCCAAACAGATGGGCTTGATCAAAATCGACCAGCTGCTCGACCAGAACAGCACCGTCAAAGCCAAAGAATAACGCTTGGCCTGCAACGGCAATTTCATTACACCAGCAACGTAAATCCGCGCGCCGTGTTTTAGGCTATGCTGCAATACCACCAACTTCTCCGTCTCGTGCTGGAGCAGGGCAAATTCAAATCCGACCGCACCGGCACGGGCACCTACTCGGTCTTTGGCGCGCAGACCCGTTTTGATTTGCGCGCCGGCTTCCCCGTGCTCACCACCAAGAAACTCCACCTCAAATCGATCCTCTACGAACTCCTCTGGTTCCTGCGCGGCGAGACGAACGTGAAATGGCTCCAGGAACACGGCGTGACCATCTGGAATGAATGGGCCGACGCGGAGGGAAACCTCGGCCGCGTTTATGGCGCGCAATGGTGCGACTGGCGCGCCGCCGATGGCCGCCACATCCACCAGATCGACCAGGTGATCGCGCAACTAAAAACGAAGCCGGACAGCCGCCGCCATCTGGTCACCGCCTGGAATCCGGGCGAGGTGGAGCAGATGGCTTTGCCCCCGTGCCACGCGCTGTTCCAGTTCTACGTGGCCGAAGGTGAATTGAGTTGCCAGCTTTACCAGCGCAGTGCGGATCTGTTTCTTGGCGTGCCATTTAATATCGCCAGCTATGCGCTCCTCACGCTCATGGTCGCGCAGGTCTGCGATTTGAAACCCGGCGAATTCGTCCACACCTTCGGCGACCTGCATCTTTACCGCAACCACCTCGAACAGACAAAGCTGCAGCTCACGCGCGAGCCGCGTCCGCTCCCGACGATGAAACTCAACCCGGCGGTGAAGAATATCCATGATTTCAAGTTCGAGGATTTTGAACTCACCGGCTATGATCCGTATCCCGGCATCAAGGCGCCGATTGCGGTCTGACAATCGATGAAACATTTCAAAGCCATCGCGGCGATGTCATTGAACCGGGTCATCGGCGCGGGAAACAACATCCCGTGGCATCTGCCGGAGGATTTCAAGTGGTTCAAGAAAATGACCACCGGAAACGTCGTGATCATGGGGCGCAAGACCTTTGAGTCCATCGGCAAACCCCTGCCCAACCGCATCACCATCGTCTTGAGCCGCCATCCGGGCCGGCTTCAGAAAAAATATCCCGCGACGTTTGCGCGAGCATGGATTGGCCGCGGAAAAACCCAGGTGCTGAAACCATTTCAGCTCGATCTGCCCAGGGTCGGTGGCGCGGCCACCACGGATTTGCGCGTGGTAAAAAACTTTCTCAAGTTAAGCCCGACGGATTCGCCGCTGGATTT
>JAYUBJ010000391.1:0-1501 GCA_043740915.1 Verrucomicrobiota bacterium | reverse complement strand
GCGGTCAAGAAGCGTTACCGCATAGACTCGATTGAGGCCTGGAAGACGGCGTAGCGCCGGTTTGAAAACCCCATTCCGGGTGGAACAGGCCACTGGCCTGTTCCGGAGGGCTACCAGCCCGCCGGGCTTTTCGGCGGCAAGTTGCCGCCGAAAACGGGCTGGTAGCCCGTGCCACCCAATTTTCAAACCAGGTCTGAGGCAATGCCACCAGCAGTGTTATTTGGCGGCGGCGGCCTTGACCATCTCGGCCACGAAGTCGTCCACCTTCCATTCGTTGCCGACAAAAACCTGCTGCACCCGGCCTTGCGCGTCCACCACGACCGTGCGGAGTTTGTGGTTGAAATTGAACGAGCCGGCTTCGCGGAAAAATTCCAGACCGAACTGCTCCGTAATCGCATCAATCTCGAGGAGCGCGCCGGTGACGAAATTCCATTTCTCCGGGTCGTATTGGTAGCGCCGGGCATACAACTTCAGCGTCGCGGGCGTGTCAAATTCCGGGTCAAAGGAGATGGAGAGCAGGCGCCAGTTTTTTGGGCCCGCGGGCCGTTCACTCAATTGTTTATACGCCGCCACAAAGTTTTCCGTCATGCGCGGGCAAAAAGTCGGATACGGACAGCGCGTGAAAATGAAGGTGAAGCCCAGCGCCTGCCCCTTGAAGTCCTGCAGGCTGACGGCCTGCCCCAGTTCGTTGGTGAAGGGATAATTGGGCATCAGATCGCCCACTTTTAACGGCTCCACTTCGCGCACGCGGCGGAAACTGGCCGGCGATTTCTCCCCGGCCGGCGCGGCCTTGCCGATCTTGGTCACGCGGTCGATCCACGCGTCGTCCCTGGTCACCAACATCCGGAAAAAAATCGCGTCGCCCGGCTGCAATCCCGCCAACTCCTTCGGTTCCTTGACCACCAGGGGCATGCTCATCGCCTCCATGTAATCCGGAATGGCCTCGTGTTTGACCATGGCCGTCTTGCCATCCGCCATCAACTCCTCCACCACGCCCCGGACGAAGAACGTCTGCGGGTTGGTCGCCCCCTGGTTCGAGGCGATCGCCGGGGCGGCCGTTGGCGGGTTCTTGTCGCCGCAGGAAACGGCCACGACCCCCAGCAACAGCACCGCCAGCCACGGAAATAGTTTGGCTCTCAGCATAATAACCTTCGCAGTCTCACCGTTTGGACAACGCTTTGGCAAGACTGCACAAAGAAAGGAAATGCCCAAATTCGAACGGAGCGCGGCTGTGTCGGAGACCAGCCGCAGCAGTTTCAACGCGCTGCGGCTGACGCTGCGCGCACAGCCGCGCTCCGCCAAAAAACAAATCAGGACACTACCCAATCAGAAACCCGGACGGCAAACCCGGACGGCAAATCTTTGACAGCCTGCGGCCAAACCGTATCCTCGTGCCATGCGCGTTGTAAAAGTCCCCCTGGGCGGGCGGAGCTACCGGATTCTCATCGGCGGCGGCCTGCTGGCGCGGCTGGGCACCGAGTGCGCGCGGCTGAAACTGGGC
>JAYUBJ010000390.1:0-5240 GCA_043740915.1 Verrucomicrobiota bacterium | reverse complement strand
GTCCACCGCGCAGGCCGAAGACTGGCCGCACTGGCGCGGGCCGCAGCGCAATGGCATCTCCGCCGAAACCGGCTGGCGCGACACCTGGCCGGCCGAGGGGCCGCCTACTGCTTGGACGGCCAAGGTTGGTCTGGGCTTTTCCTCGTTTGCCGTCGCGCAGGGCCGCGCGTTCACGCTCGGCCACGCGGACGGTCAGGATACCGTGTGGTGTTTCGACGCGACGTCGGGGAAGGAGCACTGGAAACATTCCTATCCTTCCGATCTCGGTGACAAATTCTTTGACGGCGGCACCACGGGCACCCCGACCGTCGCGGGCGAGCGCGTGTTCACGTTAAGTCGCTGGGGTGATGTGTTTTGTTTTGAGGCGGTATCCGGCAAAATCGTTTGGTCGAAAAACGTGCAGCAGGAAACGGGCGCGCGCATTCCCGACTGGGGCTTCAGCGGCGCGCCGTTGGTGTTTGAAAAGCTGCTGGTGCTCAACGTGGGCGACGCGGGCCTTGCCCTCGACCAGGCCACGGGAAAAATCATCTGGAAATCCGCCGATCAAAACGCCGGTTATGCCACGCCACTGCCAGTGCAGCGGAACGGGCAATGGCTTGCGTTGATCGCCAGCGGCAGCGCGTATGTCGCGATCCAAATCCGCGACGGCAAGGAACTTTGGCGCATCCGCTGGGTCACCCAATTTGGAGTGAATGCCAGCGACCCGATTTTGGATGGCGACCGGCTTTTTCTTTCCACGGGTTACGGCAAGGGCGCCGCACTCTACAAACTCGGTGCCGGTGAACCGGAGCAGTTGTGGAAAACGAAGAAGCTCCGCACTCAATTGAATCCGGCCGTGCTTTTTAAAGGCCAACTTTACGGCACCGACGGCGACACGACGGAATCGGCGGCATTCAAGTGTCTCGATTTCGTGACGGGCGAGGAGAAGTGGACGCAACCCGGTTTTGGCTCCGGCGGCGTGATCATTGCGGAGGGCAAACTCATTGCGCTCAGTGGCACCGGAGAGTTGATCGTCGCCCCCGCGACGCCGTCGGGCTTCAAGCCTGCTGCGCGCGCGCAAGTGCTCGGCGGCAAATGCTGGACCGCCCCGGTGCTCGCGAATGGGCGCATCTACTGCCGCAACAGCCGCGGCGACGTGGTGGTGGTGGACGTCAGAAAAAACCAGCTCAAACCGAACTCATTATGAAACTCACGCGACGTCATTTTATCAAAGCCACCGCTGCGGCCAGTGTCGCTTTCAACGCCGTGCCACTGCTGGGCGCCGCACCGGGAAGCAAATATCGCACGGCGCTCATCGGCTCCGGTTGGTGGGGCAAAAACATCCTCAAGGAGGCCATGAAGAGCGGCCGGGTGAAAGTCGTCGCGCTCTGCGACGTGGATGCGAACGCACTTGAGCTCGCCGCCGAGCAGGTAAAGGACCTGAGCGGCGACCAGCCGAAGACGTACAAGGACTACCGCGAATTGCTGGAGAAGGAAAAGCTGGAAATCGTCATCATCGCCTCGCCTGATCATTGGCACGCGTTGCAATCGATTGCGGCGGTCAAGGCCGGCGCCCATGTGTTCGTCGAGAAACCCACCGGCCACACCGTGAACGAGAGCCGCGCGATGTTCCACGCCGCGCGTGACAGCGGTCGTATGGTGCAGGTGGGTCTTCATCGGCGCATCGGACCGCATCATGTGAGCGGGATGAAGTTCCTCAAGTCTGGCGCGGTCGGCGATGTCGGCATGGTGCGGTTATTTGCGCACGGCGGTGGTGGCCGGGAGAAACCCAGCCTGAACAGCCAGCCGCCCGAGGGGATGGATTGGAACATGTGGTGTGGCCCCGCGCCGATGCGGCCTTTCAACTCGAACATTCATCCTGGCGGCTGGCGCCAGTACCTCGATTACGGCAACGGTCAACTGGGTGATTGGGGTGTGCACTGGCTCGACCAGGTCCTCTGGTGGAGCGAGGAGAAATATCCGCGACGCGTTTATTCGACGGGCGGGCGGCCAGTGCGCGGACCCGCCGTGATAAACGACAAGGAGCAAACCAGCGACGCACCCGATCACCAGGTGGCGGTGTATGAATTCGAGAAATTTACCTGCGTGTGGGAACACCGGCGCTTTGCCGAAAACCACGCAGAGAAGCATGGGATTGGTTCCTATTATTACGGCACGAAAGGCACGCTGCACATTGGTTGGCGCGACGGTTGGACGTTTTATCCGGCGAACTCCGGCGACAAAATCATCCACGAAGATTCCCAGCTTCAGGAACCGGACGGGCACAATCTGACGTTGTTGTGGGCGGACTTCATGTCCGGCATCGAGCGCAAAAGCAAGGGGGTGGCGAACATCGAAATTGCGCATCGATCTTCGGTGCTGCCTTTGCTCGGCATGATTTCCTTGCGCGTGGGCCGCAGTCTTAATTGGGATGGTGCGAAGGAACAGATCATCGGGGATGCCGAAGCCAGCAAGCTGTTAAGCCGTCCCTATCGCACGCCGTGGGTTTATCCCACCGCCTAAGTGCCGGTCTGAAAATCCCATTCTGGGTGGAACGGGCTACCAGCCCGCCGGGCTTCGCGGCGGCAAGTTGCCGCCGAAAACGGGCCGGTAGCCCGTGCCACCCATTTTTCAGACCGGCTCCAAGCAACGCCAGTTTAAATGCGGGAACCCCGCCAGCCATCACTCGGCACGGCGGTTTGGCGCAGGTCGTTGTTCTGATAGGCTTCGATGAGGCGTTCGAGCAGGTTGATCTGGCAACGTAATTCCGCGCCGCGTTCGGTGTCCGCCATGCGCCTTTGTTGGTTCCAGACGCGCACATCCGTGACGCTCGGCACAATATCCACGCCGTCCCGAACGGCGGCTTGCACGGACTCAAAATGATGGTGCAACGCGAGGGAGGTGCGGTTGGCCTCCAGCACGAGCGTGTAACCGTGGTCGCCGTAGGCCTCGGAAAATGCGCCGTCGATGGTGATGGCCTTGCCGCTGCGTTTCAGCGGCGATTCGCCCTTCTCGATTTTCACGGGAACATGACCGTTGACGATTAATCCACGCGCTGGATCCGCGCCGAATTCCGCGAGGACCTTGTCGCAGAACCACATTTCGTTGATGAGGGCAAAATACGGATTTTTGGTTTCATGATGGGCTGCTGGGTCGGCGATGAAATCGCGTTCAAACGTGGTGATCCGGTCCTTGCCGAACAGCGGCGAGCGCGGGCCGCTCCAGAGATACCACAACACATCGAGATCTTGCTCCACCGGGCTGTCGAGCACGCGCCCGAGGAGTTTTTCCAGGGCGCCAAACAAGGCGCGGCCGCTGTAATTTACACCGTCCACCAGCATGGGCAGAAATTCGCCGCGTTCATCCACGGGCACGCAGCCGTGGAAGATGAGATTGTCGTCCCGCTTCAAAAACATCGCGCCATGGCTGACGAGGTAGCGCATTTGTTCACCCAGCTTCTGGCTGTGGAGGAACGCGTGCCGCAATCGCTCAAGGCAAAGTTCCTCCTCCGGGCTGAGACGGTAGGGATCCGCTGGAACAAGGGTCGGAAAGAACGTGTCCCGCAGCGGATAACTCACGCCGTCCACCTCAATCGTGCCTGGACCGTGGTTAATGCGATGCAACAACCGTCGATGAGCCATCGCCCAGCCGGGATTGCGGGAAATGGCCTGGCCTTCGAGCTTGAATTGCATGATCGCCGCGGCCTTCTGCATCCGCGCGACAATCTCGTTCGGCCGCATGCCGTCGGATTTGGGCATAAAATGTTTCGCCTTGTCCTTCGCATAAACGGTCCGGGCCAGATGTTCGAGCGGGGTCCAGGGAATGCTGTAGCCTTCGTCGATCTGTCCGAGCCGGCGGTACCGCAGCGAGACGCGCAGCACATGGCAGATGAGCGCGCCGTGGCCCAGCGACGCGCCGAGCCACGCCGCGTCGTGATTGCCCCAGATGAAGGAGACGTTGGGTTGCTGCCGCAGATAATCCACCACGCGATCCCCGCGCGGACCACGATCCCAGCAGTCGCCGCCGATGATCAACTCGTAAATCGCGAGGTTGCGCACCAGCCGCACCGTCACGTGAATCAAACGCCAGACGCGCCCGCGCCGGACCAATTCGTCCACGATGGCCGCGAGGAATTCGGTTTGCCGTTCGGTGGTGGGCTCGTGCAGCATTTCCGCCAGGAGTTCCCGGTACTCGGCCGGGAACACGCTCATCGCCCGCTTGAGGCTGTAGCGTGCCGCGAGCACGCGGACGAGTTCGAACAGCTGGCGCAGGGTGACCAGGGCGAACGCCCGCAGTTCCGCCACGCTACGGGCTTCCCGTTCCATGCGCTGGGTGACCTCGGCCGGATAAAAAATCAGCGTGAGGAATTCCTGGAACTGTTTGGGTTGCATTCGCGTGGCAAACAGCTTCTCGACCACCGGCCGCAGGCTTCCCGAGGCATTGTTGATCACGTGCCGCAGCTTTTGATCTTCGCCGTGGATGTCGCTGATGACATGAATGGTGCCCTTGGGCAGGGTCAGCACCGCCGAGAGCCGGGCGATTTCCGCCATGGCGGCGTCCACGTTGGGAAACCGCTCGGTCAACGGGCGCAGGAGGAACAACTCGGATTCAGGAAGGTTCAACATTTCGGCGCTTTAACTTGGGCGGGATTGCCTTCAACGGAAGGGTGACACGCGCCCCCGCCAACTTCAATCCTGTTTCCACGCAATCCCAGTGCCGTGCGATTTATTCTGAAACTGCTTTAACCCTGATGAATATTGTGCTAACTTGGAGACTTGAAAACTATCAAATCTAAGAGTCGGATTCCGTTACCGGCATTTGAAACCGGTCAAGTCTGGCAGATGGAGAACTCAAATGTCCACATCGGACTGATTGGCAAGACGCTGGTGCATTACAAGCATTACAAGGGAGACCTCCAACGGGCGCCCGTATCACTCGCTGGAAAATTGGTGCTGGAGAAGTATCTCATCGAGAAAGAGGCCGTGCTGGTCCGATCTTAGCCCGCTATGCTGAAGGGGCCGCGCGCAGTTCCCGCGATAACTCGGCCCCCCAAGGCACTGGGGCGGTTCAATCAGCGCACTCATCCTCGTCACCCAGGTTATTTCCGGATACCCCTCACCCAAGGGATGAGGGGCTCGACGTACCAATGCACTGGTCAGCGCCGAGTTGTTTCGTGCTGCTCAATTGCTCTCCTGTCCAAGCTTGCAAATCACGTCGTCCTCGTGACCGGCGGTGCGTTCGCCGTCGTCGCTGACATCAAT
>JAYUBJ010000389.1:0-5248 GCA_043740915.1 Verrucomicrobiota bacterium | reverse complement strand
ATTTCGGGATGCTCAACGGCGTGCCCATCCGCAAGGCGGATTATATTGGCGCGCGACGCGAGGCGGAGTTGTATTTCTGGCTCAACAACCGCCGCTGGCCCGGCCAGGAGGGCGCGGGCCGGGAGATGAACTTTGACGGCGACATCGAGGCGCGCCAGCGGTTGTTGTTAATCGCGAAAATGGAGGAATTGAACGTGAAGGTGGGGGATGACGCGCTGATTGCGCATCTGCAGACATTTTTTCGCGATCCGGCCACGGGGAAATTCAGCGCGGTCCAGTACGACAACTTCGTCAAGAGCGTCCTGCCCCAGGGCGGTTTGACGGAAAAGGATCTCGAGCGCTTTTTCCGGCATCAATTGGGCATCCAGCAATTGAACCAGGTGGTGAGCCTGAGCGGCAAATTCGTCACGTCCCGGGCGGCGGAGGCGGCCTACCGGCAGGAGAATGAACAACTGGCGACCGAGGCGGTGCTCTTTGCCAGTTCCAACTATCTGGCCAGCGTGAAAGTGAAGCCGGAAGACTTGGGGAAGTATTTTACCAACAACATGCCGTCCTATCGCTTGCCAGAGCGGGTGCAGGTCAGCTACGTCGCCTTCCCCCTCACCAATTACCTGGCCGATGCGGATGCGCAAATGGCAAAAATAACCGGGCTCGAAGCCGACGTGGAGAAACTCTACAAAAGCAGCCCCACCAATTCCTTCAAGGACGACGCCGACAATATGCTGTCGCCGACGGCCGCCAAGGCCAAGATCAAGGATGGCATGCGCCGGGGGCGGGCCTTGCAGGTGGCCCGCAAGGCCGCGAATGAATTTGCCAACGATCTGTTTAACGAAGAAAAACGGACGCCTGCCAGTTTCCTGAAGCTGGCGGCGGCCAAGAGTTTTCCCGTGAAGGAAACCGAGCTATTTGCCGAACGCACCGGGCCGAAATTACCGGATGCGCCGGAGAAATTCGCGGAGCTCGCTTTCAAGTTGAGCGCGGAAGAACCGATTACGCCGCCGGTGGTCGGGGAGGAGACCGTGTATGTGCTGGCGTTGAAGGAGAAACTGCCCAGTGCGCCGCAGCCGCTGGAAGCCGTGCTGGCGAAAGTCACGGAGGACTATCGCCAATTTGAATCGGGGGACTTGGCGCGCAAGGCGGGGCGCGCGTTTTATGCCACGTTGACCAACGGACTGGCGGCGGGGAAGGCGTTCAAGGCCCTGTGTCTGGAGAACAAACTCAAGCTGGTCGAGCCGCCGGCGTTTTCCGCAAGCGCCCGTGCCGTGCCCGAATTGGAGGAGGCGGGCATCAATCTCCTGCAAATCCGGCGGCCGCTGACGCAACTGGCACCGGGCAAAACCACGACCTTCATCCCCACGCGCGAGGGCGGATATATTCTGTATCTGCGTTCCCGGTTACCCGTGGCGGAGGAGAAAATCAAATCCGACCTGCCCGGCTACCTCGAGGAACTGCGCGAAGGCCGGCAAAATACGGCGTTCAACGCCTGGTTCCGGAAAGAATTTGAGCCGACGCTCAAAGAATTGGAACTCTCCCGCCAGGCCGTCGCGGCGGCCAAGAAGCCGAAGAAATGACGCCACCCGGCGACCCGCATTTCCATCCCTACCGGTTGGCGACCCCAACCAAATCTGTGAAGCTAGAAACCGCAGATGCACGCAGATAAACGCAGATACCGCCATGGCACTTAAGCCACAATTACAACGCGAGAGATTCACCCAGCGAGGGAAGAATCCGGGCAGTCCAACCCCTTTCCTATGTGCGTGTAGCGGCGTTAATCTGCGGTTCAACTGCCGCTTTTAGGGTGAATCCAATCATTAAACTTTCCTCCCCGGCCACGCGGGAGTTCTGGGAAATCCCGGTCTTGTTCGAGGATGAACACCTGCTCGCCTTGGACAAGCCCAGCCGCTTGTTGACCTCGCCGGATCGCTATGATCCGGCCCGGCCCAACTTGATGAAGTTGCTGCACCACGACATCGCGCGCGTGGCGCCGTGGGTGCGGGAGCGGCAGCTAAACTATCTGGCCAACGCGCATCGGCTCGACTTTGAAACCAGCGGAGTAATTTTGCTGGCCAAGGACAAACCGACGCTCGTTGCGCTGGCAGATGCCTTTGGCACCGAACAACCGCAGAAAACCTACGTGGCGCTCGTGCATGGGGCGCCCAAGGAGAATAGTTTCAAGGTCGGTGCCAAGCTGGCGCCACATCCGGTGAAGCTGGGGTTGATGCGCGTGGACGACAAAAATGGCAAGCATGCGCTGACGCATTTTGAAGTGCTCGAGCGGTTCGCAGGCTACACGCTGGTGCAATGCCAACCGCGGACGGGTCGGACGCATCAGATCCGCGTGCATTTGCAAAACATCGGCCTGCCCATCGTGGCTGATGCGTTGTACGGCGGGCAGCCTTTGTTGCTCTCGAACTTAAAGACGGGGTTCTACCTGAAACGTGGAAAAGTAGAACGGCCGTTGCTCTCCCGGGTGGCGTTGCATGCCGGGCAATTGACGATCAAGCATCCCGCGAAGGCGACGGAGGTCACGATCACTGCGCCGTGGCCGAAGGATTTAACCGTGGCGGTGAAATATCTCCGGCGATATGCGGGCGGCGTCACGGGTGATGCGCCAGCAGCATGACGAGCCGGGTGCCGAGGTAAAGGGCCATCAGCACGAGCAACCCGCCGGAAACGCGGGACAGCTTCAAGAGCATGTCATCCGAACAACGGCCGTGGCCGCGCGAGGCACCAAAACTCAGCATCACGAACCAGGCGAGCGCGCCGACCGCCACGCCCCCAACGCAGGACACTTTGCTTTGCCAGGTGGTGTCCACCCATTCGTGGGCGACGAATGTAGCGGAGAGGGTGATCCAGAACAGCAACACATTGGGGTTCGCGAGCACCCGGACGAAGCCGGTCATGAAAGCCGTGTGGGGGTGGAGTCGTTGTTCGAGGCGCTGGGAGCTTTTCGAGGTCGGGGGCAGCGTGGGGGCGATCATAAATTTCAGACCCAGATAGAGCACCAACACGAAGCTGACGAGTTCCATCGCGGCGTGCATGAGTCTGGAATCGAACAGGCCGGAGAAACCGGCGACGGCGATGGCGCAGTAAATGGTTTCCATCACCGTGGCCCCGAGGCCGATGAGCAGGGCCCAGCGGAAGCCGCGCTGCACGCCTTCGTGGAGGATGGTGATGTTGATCGGGCCGACCGGGACGGAGACCACGAACCCGCTGGCCAGGCCGGTGAGCCACGCGACGAACAGCGGGGGGAGATCAAACATGGCCCGCCCGGTTGAGTTGGGAGGAAGGTGTCATCGCGGCGTCAACCCAGGGCTTCGGGGGACTCATCCTCGTCTTCATCTTCAATGTCATGGCGCATCTGCCGCGAAATTTTCGGCCGGATAAACCCGTAGAGCAGGTAGGTCGTGAAAAAGAGCGGTAGGATGATTGGGAGGAAAAGGGTTTCCCAGACGATGACAAAAAAACCGACGGCCAGGATGATCATGACCATTTTGAAAAAGGGACGCCGGGTGCGCCAGTCGATTTTCTTGAACGAAGGATATTTCACTTCACTGACCATCATGAAGGAGAGGAACAGCAGGATGGCCGGCAGCAGGTGGCGCAGAGCGCTGTGGGCGAACTCGATCTGGGACCATTGATTCCACCACATGATGAACAGCGTGAGCGACGCCACCAGACCGGCGGCGGCGGGGATGGGGAAGCCCATGAACTCGTTGCTGCTGCTCTGGCCGGGCATCACGGCCAGGCAATTGAACCGGGCCAGGCGCAGCGCGCCGCAAATCAAATAAACCGAGGCGATGAACCAGCCAATTTGCGGGTGGTTGATGAAGACATCCCGCAGCACGATCCGATGCACGAGGAAGGCCGGCGCGACGCCAAACGAAACGATGTCGGCCAGCGAATCAAACTCGCGGCCAAACGGGCTTTCCTTGCCGCCCATGCGCGCCACCCGGCCGTCCAGCAAATCGAATATACAGGCGAGCAGAATGAGAAAGAGCGCCTCGCGGATGCGGGCGTAAGGCGGGGCAAGCTGGGCCTCGACGATGCGCGTGATCGCCAGAAAGCCGCAGAACAGGTTGCCGGCCGTCATCAAGTTCGGCAGGAAATAAATCTTCAGCCTGGCCTCTTCAGGCGGCTGGGGAGGGAGCGGGTTGCCGGTCATAACTTTAATCGCGGGTCGCCATCACGGTTTCACCGCCAACGACTTTATCGCCGAGTTTCACCACAATCCGGGTGGTCAACGGCAGATATAAATGCGCGCGCGAGCCGAATTGGATCAAGCTGATACGCTCGCCGCGCGCCGGTTCATCGCCGACCACCACGAACGGGACGATGCGACGCGCGATCAACCCGGCGAGCAGGCGCACGCCAATTTTCTCGCCCGGCCGTTCGGCGGAGGCGATGCCGATCAGCACATTTTCGTTGTGGGCGCAACTTTCGGCCCTGAGTGCGCTGACGAACTGGCCGGGGGAATGTTTGAGATGGACGATTTTCCCGGCGACCGGCGCTTGTTGCACGTGGATGTCGATGACCGAAAGAAAAATGGAAACGCGCCGGCACGGACCGCCCATGAATTCCGGCTCGGTGGTTTCATCAATCACGTCCACGGTGCCGTGGCCGGGGGAGACAATCGCTTTCGGATCGGAGGGCACCCGGGCTTCCGGATCGCGAAAAAAGTAGAGCGTGAAAGCGGTGAACAAGAGTGGCAACAGAAGCAGCGCACCTTCAATGACTATGATGTAATTGACACCAACTCGTGGGCTGGGTCCAGCGAGGGCAAGGGTGAAGCCAAACAACACCACGGAAACTGTCATCGCGATCACGATGAGTTTGCGCGCCGCTGCCTTCGCTTTGTCCGAATGTTTCATGCGGCTCATCTTAGTCGCTGGGTTCGACTTGAAAAGGGGATTATGCGGTGTTGGTTCAGAATCAGCTTTTACTTGAAATGCCCGGAGCTTCGCGGCAGGCTCTCGCTCCGAAACCCAACAATTCCACCAGTTATATTTATGAAGCCGGAAACACGCACTCCCAACGGGATCTCCCCCGAAAAATCCGCCGCGATGAACCGTCGCCGTTTCCTCACCAGCGCCGCCACCGCGGTCACCGCTGCGGCCCTCGCGCCGGCAACGCGCGCCGCCGACCGTGATTGGACCGGCAAGATTCCCACGCGTTATCCCGACCCGGACATCATCTCGCTGGACAAACGATTCACCGCGAAGATCGGCAACACGCCCATCCAGCGGCT
>JAYUBJ010000388.1:0-5253 GCA_043740915.1 Verrucomicrobiota bacterium | reverse complement strand
CGCCGCTCCACCGGCAAGTCGAGGCGTTCTCGACCGCGCTGCAAACCATCCTCGTGGAATACCGTTACCTCATTGCCATTGCGCAGAACATCTAATCGTCCGCCGCATCCATGAGGAGGAGAATATCTTCTGGTTCGTCGGGCCAGTTCGGGTAAGCTGCCGGAATCTTTCGCGACGCATGGCCGGTAAAAAATTCAACGCACTGCCGGGCTTCGGCCTGACCATGGGCTTTACGCTTTTCTATTTGAGCGTGCTCGTGCTGATTCCCATCGCCGGACTTTTCCTCAAAGTATTCCAGCTTTCCTGGCCCGAGTTTTGGAAGGTCGTCACGACCGACCGCGCGCTCGCGGCCTACCGGCTCACCTTCGGGGCCTCGCTCGTCGCCGCGTTGGCTAACGCCGTCTTTGGCACGCTGCTCGCCTGGGTGTTGGTGCGCTATGAGTTTCCCGGCCGCCGGTTTATTGACGCGCTGGTGGATTTTCCCTTCGCACTGCCCACGGCGGTCGCCGGCCTGACGCTCGCCAACCTCTTTGCCGCGAACGGGTGGCTCGGGGAATATCTCGTGCCGCTCGGGATCAACGGTGCGTTTACGCCGCTCGGCGTCGTCATTGCCCTCACATTTGTCGGCATGCCATTCGTGGTACGCTCGCTCCAGCCGGTGCTGGAAAATCTCGAGCGCGAAGTCGAGGAAGCCGCCGCGACCCTGGGCGCGGGCCGGTTGCGCACGTTCGTCAGTGTCATCGCGCCAACCCTCATGCCGACCATCATCACCGGCTTCGCATTGGCGTTCGCGCGCGCGGTCGGCGAATACGGCTCGATCATTTTCATCTCCGGCAATCTGCCGTTCAAAACGGAAATTGCGCCCTATCTCATTGTGATCCGCCTGGAGGAGTACGATCTGCACGGGGCGACCGCCATCGCCGCGGTGCTGCTGGTCATTTCATTCGTTATTCTCGCCGTCATTAACTGGCTCGAAGCCTGGTCGGGCCGTTTCAACACCTGACATGCCCGGCATCGTCAAAAGCAACTTCGGCGCAGCCCGGCGCAAATCACAGCGCGGCACGGAAGAGTCGCCGCTCGTGAAATGGGGGCTCATCGCCATCGCGCTGGCTTTTTCGCTCGTGTTCCTGCTCTTGCCACTGGTGAACGTCTTCGTGCAGGCCTTGGCCAAAGGCTGGGGATATTATTGGAAATCGCTGTCCGAACCGGACTCGTGGGCCGCCATCCGGTTGACGTTGCAGGTGGCGCTCATCAGCGTGCCGTTGAATGTCATCTTCGGTGTCGCCGCCGCGTGGGCCATCGCGAAATTCGAGTTTCGCGGCAAATCACTGCTCCTCACGCTCATTGACCTGCCGTTCTCGATCTCGCCGGTCGTTTCCGGTTTGATGTTTGTTTTGCTCTTCGGTTTGCAAGGCTACTTCGGCCAATGGCTCGATGACCACGAGATCAAAATCATTTTCGCGTTGCCAGGGATTGTGCTGGCGACGGTCTTCGTCACGTTTCCGTTCGTCGCCCGCGAGTTGATTCCGGTGATGCAGGCGACCGGCACCGAGCAGGAGCAGGCCGCGCTCACCCTCGGCGCGAGCGGCTGGCAGACTTTTTGGCACGTCACTCTGCCGTCGGTGAAATGGGGCCTCATCTACGGCATCATCCTGTGCAACGCCCGCGCCATGGGCGAATTTGGCGCGGTGTCGGTGGTGAGCGGCCACATCACCGGCCTGACCGACACGATGCCGTTGCGGGTCGAAAAACTTTACAATGAGTACAATGGCGCGGCAGCTTTCGCCGTCGCGAGCCTGTTGGCGCTGCTGGCGCTGGTCACGCTGGCGATCAAGACCTTGCTCGAATGGAAACAAAACCGCGAATACGAAGCCGCGCAGGACGTCACCGAGCCGCACCACTAGCCGCATGAGCATCGAACTAAAAGGCGTGGGCAAAAAGTTTGGCGAGGTGGCCGCCGTGAACAACGTCAGTTTCGCCGTGAAGGAGGGTGAATTGGTGGGTCTGCTCGGCCCCAGCGGCGGCGGCAAAACCACCGTGTTGCGCATGATCGCGGGACTGGAGGTGCCGACGGAGGGCGATGTCTTCATTCGCGGCCAGCGGGTGAACGACCTTTCGGTCCAACAACGGAACATCGGCTTTGTATTCCAGAACTACGCGTTGTTCAAAAACATGTCCGTGTTTGAAAATATTGCGTTCGGTTTGAAAATCAAGAAATGGAAAAAGCCGGATGCCAGTGCGCGCGTGGAGGAATTGGTCGGGCTCTTTGGTTTGCAAGGACTCGAAAAGCGTTACCCGCACCAGCTTTCGGGCGGACAGCGACAGCGCGTCGCCATCGCCCGGGCGCTGGCACCCAAGCCAACGGTGCTCCTGCTGGACGAGCCATTTGGCGCGGTCGATGCCAAGATCCGCCAGGAACTGCGCGAGTGGTTGGTGACCTTGCACCACGACTTGAATGTGACCACGATCTTTGTGACTCATGACCAGGAGGAGGCGCTGGAAGTCTCGAACCGGATTGTAATTTTTTCACGCGGAAAACTGGAGCAGATTGGCACGCCGCGCGAAGTCTATGAGCAGCCGGCCAACGAATTTGTCGCGCGTTTCATTGGCGTGATGAATGTGTTGGAGTTGGAAGTTCGCGACGGTGCCGCCCGGTATGGCGAGCTGGAGTTCCCGGCGCACGGCCTGGCCGAGGGGCAGAAACTGCGGATTGGTTTCCGGCCCTACGCCGTTCAAATTTCCGCGAACATTTCCGAGTTCGGCTACCGCGCGATCTTGAGGCATACGTTTTTTCTCGGAGTATTGTTGCGGCTGGAGTTGGAGCTGCCTTCCGGACACACCCTTCGCGCGCGCATGACGAAGGAGGAATACGCGCACCACCGCTTGGCCGATGGCCACGAGGTTTCGTTTCAAATCCGCGAGTATCGGCTGCTCGCTCACGAGGGGGCGGCGCTGGCACCCGAAGTTTCCACCACCCACGAGATGCCCCCGCATATGGGCGAGGGGATTTAACGCAGTCTGGGCCAAACTCCAGGTTCCTCTGAGATCTGTAAAAATCTGAATGTGGCGAAGTCTTCGCTCCAACGGAGCGCCTGAAGGTAGTCACGGGTGACCAAAGGGAACCCGTGGGAACAATGACATCAAATCGAATTCGCCCCAGCGGGACGAACGATATTGCGCAATGAAGAGCCGTGCAGCGTGAATTTTTCATCCCCCATTTGCGCCCAAAAGATGGCCGTCCAGCAGAGCAGAGAACGCCCAACCTAGTGTCAAAAGTAAGAACTGACACTGGCTTGACACTGGCTCGCAAAAGGTTCGGAATATTCTCCCCCTTTGGAGAGCGGCCCGGGGTGAGGAGAGGGCAACGGAGAAGTTTGGACACGGTTGGATTTTTGAAAGAAGCTTTCGCCAATTGATATGTTCACTGCACCCGCAACTATGAAATCATGTTCCTCGCTCGCCCTTTTCTTGATGGTTACTTTGGTTGGCTTTCCGGCATTGGCTGCTGACGCCAAAACGCATCCCCGTCCGCAGCCAATGGGGGATTTGAAAGCGCTGGCTAAAACGCCGGCCATCTATCCGGCCGAAGGCATCACCGCGATAGACGTCAAAACACTTTTCTACGACGGGCCGACGTTCCAAGGCAAACCGACCCGTGTCTTTGCTTACTACGGAGCGCCGTCCGCACCCGCGGGAAAAAAAGTCCCTGCCATGGTCCTGGTTCACGGCGGCGGCGGCACGGCGTTTGACGCTTGGGTGCGGTTGTGGAATTCTCGCGGTTACGCCGCCATTGCGATGGATCTGTGCGGCTGCGTGCCGGTCGGCACCTACGGCAAATGGCAGCGCCACGCGCAGGGCGGTCCGCCGGGCTGGGGCGGTTTCGATCAACTCGACAAGCCGTTCACTGACCAGTGGACCGGACAGGCTGTCGCCGACATCATTCTCGCCCATTCGCTGCTCCGTTCGTTTCCGGAAGTGGACGCGAATCGCATCGGCGTCACGGGTATTTCATGGGGCGGCTATTTGACCTGCATCGTTGCGGGGGTGGATCCGCGGTTCAAGTTTGCCGCGCCAGTGTATGGCTGCGGTTTCCTCGGGGAAGACTCGGCGTGGCTCGGCGAGTTCGCCAGAATGGGTCCGGAGAAAGCGGGCCAGTGGCTCGCGCAATGGGATCCGTCCGCGTATCTCGGCGACGCCACGCTGCCGCTGCTCTGGGTCAACGGCAGCAATGATTTCGCCTATCCGATGGACTCGTGGCAAAAGTCATATCGACTCGCGCGTGGATCACGCGCGCTTTGCCTCCGCGTCCGCATGCCGCACGCGCATGGTGGGGCAGGGGAGAATCCGGCGGAAATTTTGGCGTTCGCCAACAGTTTCTTCAACCACGGCACGCCGTTGGCCAAAGTGACGCGACAGGGCCGCGACGGGAATGAAGTCTGGGTGAAATACGAATCCAAAACGCCGGTCATCAAAGCCGAATTGAATTTCACCACCGCCACCGGCAAATGGCAGGATCGAAAATGGGAAACCATTCCGGCGACCCTGGACGCCGCGCATCGGCGGGTACACGCCACGCTGCCCGCAGGAACCATGGTGTATTACCTCAACCTCATTGATGAGCGGGATTTGGTGGTGAGCGCCGAACATGGCGAGTTGTCCGAAGGAAATGTCAGGTAGGAGTTGCGGCCCGAGAAAGCCCGCTGAAAAATGGCTGGACATTTTGGTGCCGGGTAGCATGGTCAAAGTCACATGATTGCCCCAAAGTTAACGCACATTGATAATGTTTAAAACTATTGCTCCATATCGGCTGCTGGTCGCAGGGGCGGTTGTTTGCTCGCTATTCGTCGCAATTCAGGGCCACGCGGCCTTGGCCCCACCAACTGATCCAGCGTTCCGGGCGGCCGGGACAATCGTGAGTTGGGGAGATCAGGTTCTGCCGAATTTTGAGCCGGGAGCGCGTTATATCAAGGTCGCGGCGGGAGGTTCCGCCAGTCTGGCGCTGAAGAGCGACGGAACGGTTGTGGCGTGGGGATTCAACAGCAGTTCCAGTCGATACGCGGTGCCAGCGCCAGCGGGCCTGAGCGGAGTAACGAACATTGCGGTGGGCGCAGGCCACAATCTGTCACTGAAGAACGACGGGACAGTCGTGGCGTGGGGACGCAACACCTATGGCCAAGCTAGTGTACCGGGTGGCCTGACCGGAGTGGCAGGCATTGCGGCGGACGGCGAGCACAGTCTGGCGTTAAAAAGCGA
>JAYUBJ010000387.1:0-1522 GCA_043740915.1 Verrucomicrobiota bacterium | reverse complement strand
CACAGCGGCCCCATCGGAAACAATGGGAGACCCTGATGCCGTAACAGCGTGCGACGCGCGAGCTCTGGTTCGAGCGTCTGCCAAGCCGCCAGAATTTTTTCCGGGACGGCGCGCTCGAAGGTCTTAAGCGTTTGAAAATAGGAGCGCGGTGTGGCCAGCGTCGCCACATAGGCCAGGCGTTGGATCGTTTCCTGATATTCCGCCGACTCGACGTTGATGCCGACGGTTTCCAACGCCGTCTGCATCCGGCGTTTGATCTCCTTCAACCGGCCCAACGGGCTGGCGGATTGCGGTGGCGCGACCGAAACCGGCTCGCCGATGACAACTTCGACCTTGCTACGAAATCCCCACGCGCACTCGTAATGAATTCCGATGGGCACGACTTGAATCGGTCCCCCGCCGCTGGCGAGATAATCGAGCAACAGTTGCGCCGCGCCGCTTTTGAACGGCAGATGTTTCGGCCCCAGCGAACTCGTGCCTTCCGGAAATACGAACAACTCGCCGCCGTTCCTGAGATGCCCGACACATTCCTGCAATGCCGCCGCGTTGAGGCTCCGGTCGCCTTCGTCCTTGGTGCGCACGACCTCGATGCCGCAGAAAAATAATCGGCCCAGTGGGTTTTTGCGGAGCTGCGTCGAGATCAGGAACGTGGCGCGTGGCAGGAGCGAGTGATACACGAAGCCGTCCACTGCTCCGTTGCGGTGGAGGCCGAGATACAGCACCGGGCCGGCCTGGGGCAGCCGCTCCGGATGGATGACCGTGACGCGTGCGAAATAGAGCCACGTGCAAAACCGGTGAAAGCCGCGATACCAAACGTTAGCCATGATGGGCCACCAGGTTGGGGTTGAGAAAATCCTCCGTGCTCACGGGCCGGGCACCGCGCTGGATTCGGCGCAAACTCTCGAGCTGCGCATGTTCAGGAACCACCAGCGTCCGGGCACCCGCGTGTTTGAGCGTCAGCGCCACCAGGCGAAACGGCGCCAGCTCCGGCGCGGAAGCCCGGTCCGACGCGGCCAGGAACTGCTCCATGATGTCGTCGCAACTCAACGTGTAACGACCCAGACGTTTTACCAGCGAATATTCAATCCCCGCGCGGTGATGATAGCTGCGGTATATGAGTTCGGTGCACACGATGCGCGAAGTGACGTTGAAGTCGAACTCGAAATCATACGGCTTGTCCACATGGCCGAAGGCCTCCGCCAGCGCCGCCGCCCGTTCGGAATCGGAAACATTCGGCCGCAGCACCGCCACGTGGTCGGCCACCAGACATCGCTCGAGGGGGTTGATCAACACCTTCGGATTGATCGCCTCGATCACGTGTCCAAAGCGCCCGCCGTCGGGCGGAATCGCGTTCCAATGTTTTCGCACCTGAGGCAAAGTCTGCAAGCCCAGCGCCGCGAGGTCGTGCTGGCCGCCAATGTATAACACCGCGTGCGCCCAGAAACCGGGCAGCAGCGCGGTGGTGACCTTGCGCTCGGTGCGCACCAGCAATACATCGCCGGGACGCAGCACGGCCCGCAAA
>JAYUBJ010000386.1:0-5265 GCA_043740915.1 Verrucomicrobiota bacterium | reverse complement strand
GCTGGAGTGCCGCCGCGCAAGTCGTCGAAACCGAACGCCAAACATTTCTCGCCGAGGGCAAGCCCGTTTTTGTGATCGGTGCGCATTATGGCATTACCGGATTACTCTCATTTTATATTCCAGAAGCAAAAGCAGGCGTGCCGGATCACCCGTTGGTTTATTATCAATCGTCCGAGAAGCCGGAGAACCAGTTCTATTTCTGGCGCGGCTACCGGGAGGATCACTACGGCGAAAACGCGCTCTACGTCCAGGAATTTAGACACGGCGCGCAACTCGAACCGCCGCCCCCGCGGCTGACGAATGAATTCGCTTCGGTCATCAACTTGGGAACCCGCGACGTGCTGGATCAGCGCGGACGCGTTATTCACAGGCTTCGGCTGTTCGCCTGCCGCGGCTTGCGTTGACATGTCCCACACTTCAATGCATCGGCGGTTCTCCGTGCGCGACTACGACCTTGCGGCAACACTGGCCTCCGGCCAGGCTTTTCGCTGGCGTCCGCAGGGCCGGGGATGGGCCGGGGTGATCGGTTCCCGCTGGGTCCGCTTGAGTTCCGGCGACGGAAACATTGTCGCGGAAACCGTGTCCTCGGCGGGAGACTGGGGCTGGCTGACTGACTATCTTCAGTTGGAAGTTGATCTGTCGCGCGTGCTGGCAGAGTTTCCGGACGACGAACCGCTGCGCGCGGCCATGGTTGCCTGCCGCGGTCTGCGTTTGCTCCGTCAGGATCCCTGGGAATGCCTGGCCTCGTTCATTCTTTCCTCCACCAAGCAAATTGTGCAAATCCAGCAAATCATCACGCTGCTCTGTGAACGCTTTGGCGAACCCGTGGCCACGCCGCCCGGACAGGAAGTGGCCTGGGCATTTCCCACCGTCGAGCGAATTGCCGCCTGTAGCGAAGCCGAGTTGCGCGCCTGCAAAATGGGATTTCGCGCGCCTTACCTCCGCGCCACCGCGCAAATGCTCGGGCACGGCGAAGTGGATCTCAACTCGTTGCACCGCCTGACGTGCGCGGAGGCGCGCGCCCCACTGCTGACCTTTCCCGGCGTCGGGCCCAAGATTGCGGATTGCGTGCTGCTTTTCGCTTATGGTTTCCCCAAGGCTTTTCCGGTCGATGTCTGGGTGATGAAAGCCTTGCGCCAGCTATACTTTCCCCGCCGCCACGCCAGCATGAAACGACTGCAACGCTTCGCCGCCACCTATTTCGGTCCCCAGGCTGGCTACGCCCAACAATATCTGTTTCACTACATGCGCGTGATGGAAAATCGCGCCGCGCGCACGACGCCGGTGGCGGTCCAGCCGAATTGAATCTCATAAGTTGAATCCATGGCTACGGTCTTTGACGTGCTTTTTACTCCCGCAGAGTGCGCCGCACTGCCACAGCGCGATTTGAGCGGAACCATCTGCGTGGTCTTCGATATACTGCGCGCCACCACCACCATGATGACCGCTCTTGCCAACGGGGCGGAGGCCATTATTCCCGTTGCGGAAATCGCCGAGGCGCTGGCCCTGCGTCAGCAGCGTGCGGAGCTCCTGTTGGCCGGTGAGCGGGAGGGCTTGCGCATCCGGGCCGCCCAAACCGGCGGCGTGGATTTTGATCTGGGCAATTCGCCGCGGGAATTCACGCCGGAAAAAGTCCGGGGCAAAACCATCGTGATGACCACCACGAATGGCACGCGCGCGTTGCGCGCCTGCGCGGGTGCGAAGACGGTTTTGATTGGCAGTTTTCTGAACCTGCGCGCCGTGGCTGGCTGGCTGCAACGCGAGAGGCGGGCGGAGGTTTTGCTCGTGTGCAGCGGGACGCACGAGGAGGCGGCTTACGAAGACACCTTGGCGGCGGGTGCGTTGTGTGAATTGATTTGTTCCAGCGCCGCGGCGGGGCAGGGGAGCGATGCTGTCGCGATGGCCCGCCAGATTTATCGCGCCGCGCGAGAGGATCTGCTGACCGCGATGCAACATTCCCGCAACGCCCGCCGGCTGTTGGCCATTTCCGAACTGCGCGAGGATGTGTCCGTCTGCCTTAGACGCGACACGCTCGAGTTCGTCGCTGAATTGGATTCAACTGGCGCGGTGCGTAAACTAAATGCATGAGCGGCGGGAGCGCAACCTGAAGGTTGCGGCTACAATTGCGGCTACAATTATGAGGCTACGGGCCACGATGCGGGAGCAGTTTCCAAATCAACAGCAGCGCACTGGCAAACTCGTGCGGGCGTTCCGCCATCCACCGCGCCACCTCGTCTGGCGTGAACCATCCGCCGCGGTCGATCTCTTCCGGGTGCAAAGTGAATGGACCGTCCGACTCGCAACGATATACCCAGACAAATTCCTGGCCGGTATCCGCGCAGGCCTCGATCCTGAACAGCCGCGCCGGTGCCGCACTCAAGGTCAGCCCGATTTCCTCGCGCAATTCCCGCACGGCACAGTCGTCGTATGACTCGCCGGCGTCCAAATGGCCGGAAGCGGAGGAATCCCAGGCGCCCGGGAACGTGTCTTTGCTCAGTGAACGCTTCTGCAAGAAAACCTCTCCGCCCGCGTTGAAGACCAGGACATGCACCGCCCGATGGCGGAAGCCCAGTCGGTGGACCTCCCTGCGCGGTTGCTGGCCGATGACTTCGTCGCGCTCATTGACCACATCGAAGATTTCTTCGTCCATGGTTTTGATTTAACCTTGGCCATCGTCCGCTGACAACTCTGCATCGAAACTTACACTTCAAAAGCCGTGGAAAATTGCGACTCGTCACCTCGTCTCCTACCAAGAAAGGAGTCCTTGGCGGGCTGTGAATGGAGCCCGCGCAGAATCTCAGGGACAGCCGCAATCCGGCCAAGGAAACTTTCCCCTTTTCTTCATGGGGAACGCCGCTATCTTCTCTCGCCTTGGAATGCGGGGCAGGGAACACAACCAGTTTCCGCACCACATCCGGCATTTATCATTTGAACGATGGACGCAGCGCATATTAGAAATTTCAGCATCATTGCCCATATCGACCATGGGAAGACGACGCTTTCCGACCGGCTCCTGCACCGCACCGGCACGATCGCGACGCGGGACATGGAAGCGCAGTTGCTGGACTCCATGGACCTCGAGCGGGAGCGCGGCATCACCATCAAGGCGCATCCGGTCACGATGCTCTACCAGGCGAAGAGCGGCGAGACGTACGAATTGAACCTGATCGACACGCCGGGTCATGTGGATTTTTCGTACGAAGTGTCGCGCAGCCTCGCGGCCTGCGAAGGGGCGTTGCTCATCATCGACGCAGCGCAAGGCGTCGAAGCACAAACGGTCGCGAATGTGCATCTGGCGATGAAGCAGGAACTGACGATCATTCCGGTGATCAACAAAATCGACCTGCCCCACGCCAATGTGCCGCTGACCAAGACCCAGATGGAAGACATCCTCGCGATTCCCGGCGAGACGGCGATTTGCGCGAGCGCCAAAGAGGGGATTGGCATCGATGACATTCTGGAGGCCATCGTGGCGCGGATTCCGGCGCCGAAACCGACCGGGGCGCCTTCCATGCAGGCGCTGGCGTTCGATTCCTATTTCGACACCTACAAAGGGGTGGTGACGCACGTGCGGATTTTCAACGGCGAATTAAAGGCCGGGATGTCGGTCAAGCTCCTGCATTCGGGCAAGAATGTGGACGTGAAAGAGGTCGGCAGTTTCAATCCCAAACCGTATGTGCGCGAGCGGTTGCAGGTGGGGGAAACCGGCTACTTTACGGCGAACATCAAAAGCCCGAAGGAAGTCAAAATGGGCGACACCGTGACGGATGCGCGCGTGCCGTCGCCCGTCCTGCCGGGCTTCAAGGAAATTCACCCGATGGTCTTCAGCGGGATTTATCCGATCAACACATCGGACTACGAACATCTCAAAGCGAACCTCGGCAAGCTGCAATTGAACGATTCGGCCTTCGTGTATCAGCCGGAAAGTTCGGTGGCGCTGGGCTTCGGATTCCGCTGCGGCTTTCTGGGCCTGCTCCACCTGGAGATCGTCCAGGAACGGCTGCGCCGCGAGTACGACATGGACATCATCGCCACTTATCCCAGCGTGGTGTATCGCGTCACGATGACGGACGGCACGATCAAGGAGATTGATAATCCGGCCTATTTGCCGGAACCGAATTTCATCACCACGATTGAAGAACCGATGGTCAAGACGTTTGTCATTTGCCCGAACGAATACATCGGCGACATGATGGCGTTGATCTCAGAGAAGCGCGGCGTCGTGGACCACACCGAGACGCTGGACTCGCGGCGGGTCATGCTGACCAGTCTGACGCCGCTCAATGAAATCCTGATTGATTTTCACGACCGAATCAAAAGCATCACGCGCGGATTTGGTTCGATGGATTACGAATATGCCGACTATCGGGAGTCGGAAATGGTCAAGCTGGACATGCTGGTCAACGGCGAATCGGTGGATGCTTTTTCGTGCATCGTCCATCGTGACAAGGCGGAGGGCCGGGGACGGGCGCTGGCCGCGAAGCTGAAGGAAGTGATTCCGACCCAGCAGTATCAGGTCGCCATCCAGGCCGCGATCGGCGGCAAGATCGTCGCGCGGGAGACCGTGAGCGCCATGCGGAAGGACGTGACCGCGAAATGTTACGGTGGCGACATCAGCCGCAAGCGCAAGCTGCTCGAGAAACAGAAGGAAGGGAAGAAGCGGATGAAAGCGTTTGGCACCGTGAACATCCCGCAGGAAGCCTTCATCGAGGTATTGAAGGCATGAAGCCGACGCGCCATAATTTCAAAGTGACGGGCGTTCAGAGGTTATGACATTGCGATGGTTTATATCCGCCACGGTCCGGCAGGCGACGGATTTGTGCAGCCAGGTCAACAAGATCCTCAATGCGCAGCGGGACATTCTTTCGCCGCCGAACATCCATGCCATCGAGCAGTCGGTGGGAGAGCTAAAAAACGCCTTGCGCGAAAAGCGGGCGAAGGCCGTGCTGCTCGAAAGGATGGCGCAATTGGAGAAGGTGGCCAACCAATGGTTGAAACCGTATCCCCACGCCGGGATGCGCGAAAATGTGGAGGTAATTCTGGTGGCGGTGGCCGTGGCCCTGGCCATCCGCACTTTTTTCCTGCAACCGTTCAAGATCCCCACCGGCTCCATGCAGCCCACCCTCTTCGGGATTACCCACGAGAACCATCCCAACGACCCTGACTTCGTCGTGCCGACGGGCATCAAAAGATTTGTCGATTCGTGGTTCCGGGGCATCTCGTACTTCCACGTGGTGGCGGAAGCGGACGGAAATTTGGAGGCGG
>JAYUBJ010000385.1:0-1527 GCA_043740915.1 Verrucomicrobiota bacterium | reverse complement strand
TGGGCGAGGCCTTGCGCCAGGCCGCGCGCGCGTACGAGACCGGGGAAGTGCCCGTGGGCGCCGTGGTCGTACGCGAAGGGCGCATCATCGCCCGTGCTTTCAACCAGGTGGAGATGTTGAAGGACGCCACCGCGCACGCCGAAATGCTGGCGGTGACGCAGGCCGAGGCCGCCGTCGGCGACTGGCGGCTGACGGATTGCACGCTGTACGTGACAAAAGAGCCGTGTCCCATGTGCGCCGGGGCGCTGGTGCATGTGCGCCTCGCGCGCTTGGTTTTTGGGGTCGGCGACCCGAAAGGGGGCGCGGCGGGCGGGGCCTTGAATCTGTTGCAGTTTCCCGGCTTAAACCACCGCTGCGAGATTCTGGGCGGAATCCGGGAGGAGGAATGTCGCGCGCTGTTGAAATCCTTTTTTGCGGAGCAACGGGCGAAGGTCAAACCGCCCGATGCGTGATTTCCGCGCAGCTCCGCGAATTTTCGCGCATTTAACTGATGCCGACGCGCAAAACCCATACCACCGGATGGAACCCCCTCGCCAAAAGATGACCGCTCCATCCACCTGGTGACTCCCTCGAACGAATGCCTGCTGAGATCTTCGATCCGCCCCGGCTCCAGGCCGCGCTCGCCAAAGCGCGGCGAGCCCTGCTGGACGCCCGCACGCCCGCCGGCCACTGGGAAGGCGAACTGTCGAGCAGCGCGCTCTCGACGGCGACGGCCGTCTGTGCGCTGGCGATGGTCGAAAAGTTTCGGGTTCCGAGTTCCGAGTTCCGAGTTGGTTCAGGAGACCCTTCTCCTCCCACACTCCGCACTCCGCACTCCGCAATCGCCAATGGCCTGGCCTGGCTCGCCGACCACGCCAACACCGACGGCGGCTGGGGCGACACGGTGCTCAGTCGGAGCAACATCAGCACGACCGCGCTCGGTTGGGCTGCGTTCGGTGCGGTGCCCGGTGCTGATGAACAACACCGAACCACTGTAAGAAATGCCGAACACTGGCTGCATGAACGTGCCGGTGGCCGCAGCACGGAAAAACTTTCCGACGCCATCATCGCGCGCTACGGCAAGGACCGCACTTTCTCGGTGCCGATTCTGACGATGTGTGCGCTCTCAGGTCGTTTCGGCGGAGGCAAGGAAGCTTGGCGACGCGTCATGCCGCTGCCCTTCGAGCTGGCGGCGTTTCCCCAGAAATTTTTCGCCGCGCTGCGCCTGCCCGTGGTGAGTTATGCGCTGCCGGCGTTGATTGCGATTGGACAAGTGCGGCATCACCACTTGCCCACGCGCAATCCGCTCACGCGGCTGGCCCGGAATCTGGCGCACGCGAAAACCCTGCGCGTATTGACGAACATCCAGCCGTCCAGCGGCGGTTTTCTCGAAGCCACGCCGCTGACCAGCTTCGTCGTGATGAGTCTGGCCGGGAGCGGCAACGCGAATCATCCCGTCGCGCGCAAGGGCGTGGAATTTCTCCTCAAGTCCGTTCGCCCCGACGGCAGTTGGCCGATTGACACCAACCTCGCCACCTGGGTCACGAC
>JAYUBJ010000384.1:0-5276 GCA_043740915.1 Verrucomicrobiota bacterium | reverse complement strand
CATACATGTCGGCGGTGTCGATTAGCGTGACGCCGAGTTCGATTGCGCGATGGATCGTGGCGATTGACTCCTCGTCATCGCGTTGTCCGTAGAAGTCCGACATGCCCATGCAGCCGAGGCCAAGCGCTGAGACGCGCCGGCCGCTTTTTCCAAGTTCACGTGTTTTCATGGCAGTTAGAATCGCGGTTAAAGCGCCGCCGGCTGCATTTTCGCGAGCATCGGATAGTCCGTGTAGCCCTTCGGACCAGCGGCGTAGAAGGTGGCGAAGTCCGGCGTATTCAGTGGCGCGCCGGTGCGGTAGCGTTCGACCAAGTCGGCGTTCGCGAGGAAGGGGACGCCATAGGCAATGAGGTCTGCCTCGCCGCGCTCGATGGCCTGCGTCCCAAGCTCCGCGGTATATCCCCCATTCACCATGAGCGGCCCGTTGAAAGCCTTGCGGATGGCCGGGGTCACGCGCGGTCCTGGCCTCGCGAGGACGTGTCCGGGGAGCGCTTCGAGGAGGTGCAGGTAGGCGAGGTTGAAGCGATTGAGTTGTTGCGCGGCGTACGTGAACAGCGCTTCGGGATGGCGGTCGCTCTGGTCGTTGAAGCCGCTCGTCGGCGAGAGCCGCAGGCCCACGCGTTCAGGACGCCACGCGCTCACCACCGCCTGGGTGACTTCGAGGAGAAATCGCACGCGGTTCTCGATTGAGCCGCCGTAGTCATCCGTGCGCTGGTTCGAGCTTTCGCGCAGAAATTGATCGATCAAATACCCGTTCGCGCCGTGGATTTCCACGCCATCGAATCCCGCCTGCTGCGCGAGTTTCGTCGCGCTCACGTATTGCTGCACGACCGTGGGGATTTCCTCGCGCTCCAGCGCCCGCGGCACGGAATACGGTTTCTTTCCCTGCGGTGTGTGGATGTGGTCGTTGGCGATGGCGATGGCCGACGGTGCCACCGGCAGCGCGCCGCCTTCGTGAAAGTCCGGATGTGACGCGCGGCCCATGTGCCAGAGCTGTAGAAACATCCGGCCGCCGGCCGCATGCACGGCGTCGGTCACGCGCATCCAGCCGCGCATTTGCTCGGCGCTGTGAATGCCCGGCGCCCCGACCCAGCCGCGGCCCTGCGGCGAGATGTGCGTCGCTTCGCTGATGATCAAGCCCGCGCTCGCCCGCTGGCGGTAATACTCGACCATCATCTCGTTCGGAATGCTCCCGTCGTCCGCGCGACCGCGCGTGAGGGGGGCCATGACAAGGCGGTTGGAATGTGTGAAACGGGAACGAGTGTTTGGCATTTATCGCGGCCACCCTACGCTTTGCGATTCTGGCCAGCAATGGAGAATTTGCTTCCTGAACGAAGCGCGCTAACAGCCCAAATAGCGGGCGTCGAATCGCCACTGATAACAGTGGAAATAACAGTGGGCCGACGGGGACACCAAAGGGATCGGGAAAGGGTGAGAAGGCGGGGCTGGGAACCGCACAAAAACAACCCGACAAATAGGACACCTAAAAAAGGCGGCAAAAAACCGAGCCTGCCAACTTCCTTGAACACGGGCAAACCTACTTGAAATGGGTGGAGTTTTTAGCACTAGACTTTAGCACTGGCCAATTTTTGAAAAGCCTAAAACTCACAAAACCATTGATTCTATTGTGTTAAAGTGAGGTTGGAGCGGGTGAAGGGAATCGAACCCTCGTTTCAGGCTTGGGAAGCCCACGTTCTACCATTGAACCACACCCGCGTTGCGCCTTGCTTTTAACACTGACCCTCCGGCGGCGCAACCGAACAATTTGCGAACAATTTGCGGAGGGTGCGCGAACCGGCGATCCCTCTCACCCCAGCCCCACTGGCGTTTAGTTAAGTAATTGATGCAGAAATGTATGTGCATTGTGTTTACAATCTGCTTTCAAGATGGGGATGCAAAACACATCCGCCTCTTTCATCCCACGCTGGCTTCATTTCATCGCGTGGATTCGCGCCCGGATTTACGCGGCGGATTTCTGCGCCCGTCATCGTCGCGGTGCGAAAGACTTTACTCGCCAGCGCCTGTTGCCGTTTCCTATCGTCATGCTCCTGCTCCTCCAGAAAACCACTAGGCGAGAGGTGATGGATGGAATGTTGAATCCAGGCGTAATTTGCGTTGTTCACCGGCGGCATCCCGAATTTCCAGCGCACGTCCGGCCGCAGATTTTCGCCGCCCCAATCGCTCATGTTGAACGGCGGGTTGGCGAGAATGAAATCGGCCTTGAGGTCGGGATGCAAATCCGCGCGGAAGCTGTCGGCGCTGCGCGGGCCGAGGTTGGCGTCAATGCCGCGAATGGCGAGATTCATCCGCGCCAGTTTCCAGGTGGTGTAGTTGGATTCCTGCCCGTAAACCGCGATGTCGCCCACGCGTCCGCCGTGTACTTCCACGAATTTTTCCGAGGACACGAACATGCCGCCCGAGCCGCAGCACGGGTCGAACACACGGCCTTTGTAGGGTTCCAGCATGGCGACGAGCACCTGCACGACGCATTGCGGGTTGTAGAACTCGCCGCCGCCCTTGCCTTCCGCGCTGGCGAACTTGCCGAGAAAGTATTCATAGACGCGCCCGAGCACGTCCTTGGACTTCGCCGCCGATTCGTTGAAGCCGATGTTGCTGATGATGTCCACGAGTCCGCCGAGCCGGACTTTGTCGAGGCTGGGCCGGGCGTAGTCGCGCGGCAACACGCCTTTGAGCGTGGGGTTCTCGCGCTCAATCGCGCCCATCGCATCGTCAATGCCCTTGCCAATCTCCGGCGACTTGGCCTTGGCCTTGATGGTGCGCCAGCGTGCTTCGGGCGGCAGCCAGAAGACATTCGCGGCCAGATACTCGTCGCGATTTTCAGCCGCCTCTTTGCGCCCCGGGTCGTCCTTGATGAGCCATTCACTCTTGGGATCGGAGAAACCGAACAGCAATTGCTGGCGTTTTTCCTCGAACGCATCGGAAATATATTTGAGAAAGATGAGGCCCAGACAGACGTGCTTGTATTCCGATGCATCCATGTGCCCACGCATCTTGTCGGCGGCGGCCCAAAGCTGGGCTTCGAAGTTCAGGCCGGAGCGGTTGGATTTTGATGCTGCGGCTTTCGCTTTCGGCATTGCGCGAGAGTAGTGGAGCGAACGGGGGTTGCAATGCGGAGTTTGATGGCGTTGCGCTTTGCGTTCTCTGCGTAAAGGGCGTTCTGTCGCCCTTACAGGGCTGGGAAATTCTGCGGGCGGTTTACCCAGGGCGTCGCTCGCGGACTCGCTTTGCCCTGGGCTATCATCTTTCGGGCTTGCAGCCCTCCGAATCAGCGTTCATCAGCGTTCATCAGCGGTTAAGCGCTTTGCGTTCTTTGCGTATCAATGTTGAAAAGTGGGTGTCCTTCGATTCGGAATTGGAAATGGGGCGCAATCAGGTAATCTGCCGACCAAACATGCTCGCGCACATTTACCTGGTTCGACACGGCGAAACCGAGTGGTCGCGCTCCGGCCAGCACACCAGCCGCTCGGAAATTCCGCTGACCGCGCGCGGCGAAGCTCGGGCGCAGGCCCTGGGACAGCGCCTCCGCCACATCCCGTTTGCGCGCATGCTCACCAGTCCACGGCAGCGCGCGCAGCGAACGTGTGTATTGGCCGGGTTGGGCGCGGCGGCCGAAATCGAACCGGACCTGGCCGAGTGGGATTATGGCGACTACGAAGGTCGACGCTCCCCGGATATTCTTAGAGTCCGGCCGGAGTGGAATCTTTTTCGGGACGGCTGTCCGCACGGTGAAACTCCCGCGCAAGTTTCCGACCGCGCGGACCGGCTCATCGTCCGGTTGCGTTCGCAGGCCGGCAATGTCGCGCTCTTCTCGCACGGCCACTTCGGGCGCGTCCTCGCCGCGCGTTGGATCGGGTTGCCGGTGATCGAAGGGCAACGATTCCTGCTCGACACCGCCTCGCTCAGCATCCTGGGTTTCGAGCACAACCGCCCTGAGTCGCCGGTCATCGCCCTGTGGAACGCAGCTTCCGGAGCCGCTGCGTAACCCGTTCAGATCCGGCGTGGGCTGGAGCCACCCGAAACCGAAACGTCGCGCGGACGAACGCTTCACGGCGACGATCACCCCATTCATGAGACGTCAATCTATGGGGACAACACCCCATAGTGCCCGCCCTGGTTTTCGTCGTAGCTTGGAGTTCTGATTTGGGTAGAACGCCATGAACCGGAAGGCCAAATGGGATGATTGAACAGAAGGACGAAGATGAAAACCGAGAAGAAACGGATTTTGATTGTAGATGACCAGGCCAGCAATACGCGGCTGCTGAAAATATTCCTGGAACGGGACAACGAGTACCTGGTCAAGGAGGAAAATCACGCCAAGTCCGCGGTTTCCGCTGCGGAAGATTTTCAGCCGCACTTGATCCTGCTGGATGTGATGATGCCGGGTATGGATGGCGGGGAATTGGCCGCTCGTTTTCAGGCAAATCCCAAATTGAAAGACGTGCCGATTGTGTTTCTGACGGTGGCCGTCACGCGGGGAGAAGTGGAGGCGAGTGGTGGGCGGATCGGGGGCTTTCCCTTCCTGGCCAAGCCGGTCGTGCTGTCGGAAGTGGTTGCCTGTCTCAAACAGCACCTGGGCGGATGACGCGTCGCGAAGCAGGTCAGGCGAGGCCAATCGTAGGTTAAGATCGGAACAATTATGCAGCAAAAAGCCATTCTTGACGGCGATTCCGTCGCGATGGAGATCGTCCCGGAAGTCCGGCGTGAAGAGGTCTTGCTAAAAGCGGGGGCCTTGCAGAATGCGATCTTCAACAGCGCCAATTTTTCGAGCATCGCCACCGACGAGCGAGGCGTCATTCAATTATTCAACGTCGGCGCCGAGCGCATGCTGGGCTATGCGGCCGCCGAAGTGCTGAACAAGATCACGCCGGCGGACATTTCCGATCCGCAGGAAGTGATCGCGCGCGCCAAAGCCTTGAGTCTGGAACTGGGCACCCGGATTGCTCCGGGCTTCGAGGCGCTGGTGTTCAAGGCCTCGCGCGGGATCGAGGACATCTACGAACTGACCTACATCCGCAAGGACGGCAGCCGCTTTCCGGCGGTCGTGTCCGTCACGGCGCTGCGGGATGATCAGGGGGAGATCATCGGCTATCTGTTGATCGGCACGGACAACACCGCGCGCAAGCAGGCGGAAGCGGCGCTGCTCAAGGCGGGGGCCCTGCAGAGCGCGATTTTCAACAGCGCCAACTTCTCGAGCATCGCCACGGACGCGAAGGGCGTCATTCAGATTTTCAACGTCGGCGCCGAGCGCATGCTGG
>JAYUBJ010000383.1:0-5278 GCA_043740915.1 Verrucomicrobiota bacterium | reverse complement strand
TCGCGAACGCGCATTCGTGAATTTTCCGCATGATCCACAACGTAGGGCGGGCATCTTGCCCGCCCCGCTTCGGCGGAAACAGTGGATACTCACCGCTCGCGCCGAGGCGCGAACGGGGCGGGCAAGATGCCCGCCCTACGCAACTCAAGTCCCCGATCGAGGTGGAGCGTGAAATGCGCGGTCGGCTCTCGCAGCCAGTTTCGCAGTCTTTGGCACTTTGCCAAACTCGGCATCAAAGGCCGCCAGCAGTTCGTCAAACGCCGTGAGCATCAACTCGGGATTCAGATCCGGCGGCAACGCCTTCATCAGCACCGCACGGCAGCCTTTTGCAATTCTCAACCGCCCGGCCACGTTCGCGATATTGCGGGTCGCGCTGTGGTAGAACGGGCAGTCCTTGGGTCCTCTGTTGTGCATCGGATTCACGTTCGCATTCGACTCCGCGATCTGCGCGCCGATTCCGCCGACCAGTTCGTTCGCCACCACGCGGCCCGCGACGGGTCCGTGCATTGGCAGCGCGAGGCCGGCGGTCGAAATGATCAGCACGGGCAGATTCGCAACGCCAGATCGCCAGTGGTGGAGCCGGGGTGATTCCGCAGCGCGCAGCCAGCAGTTGGTAATACATATGAGCAGATCCACCCCCAATGCCTTTGGCTTGTCTTTGAGTTTCGCGGCGAATCGCTCGGCGCAGAGGTAATTAATCCTCTGCTTCGGATCGTGTTCCCACACGCCCATCGGGGTGTTGATTTCAACGAGCCGGAAGACGAACCGTGGCTGCACCTCATTGAGCCGCACAAGAATTTCCTCCAGTCCGGTGAAAGCGCGCGGGAGATCCGCGATGCCAACCGTTATCGGTGCGAGCCGACGTTTTGCCTGCATTTTACTGACACCCATTCCTGGCCTGACGCGGGGCACCTTCCGCTTCAACGACTCCGCGGCTGCCTTGCGAACACAGAGCCGGTGGTCCGGGTCGCGCGCGTAAAGCACCGGCACGGCCCAGTCGATGATTTCGCCGTCGATGGAATAATTGACCGCGATGCGGGCCTCGCGCGCGGCTTCACCGAGGGTGGCGCCATGGGCCAGCGACCCATAAAAATGCTGCGCGAAAGTGACCGCCGATGGATCGAGCACTTTGTATTGGTTGGCCACCACAGCGGGCAGGCCGCCCTCGACCAGCGCGGCGGCGACGCCGCGATTAAGCGTTTTTCTGGCGTCGCGCGCGGTGTCGCAGGCGTTGAGAAAGACCAGCTGCAAACCGCGATTACAGAGCAACTCGCGCAACGTCTGCGTGTCCACTGCCTGATCCTGGAAGAGCAGCCGGCCCCGGCTGTCCGCGCGGTCGAATTCGCCGTGGCCGATGAAATGCACCACGTCGTACGGGCGGCCCTCGAGATTTCGGCTCACAATCCGCTCGTGCAATCGCTGCGTGGTGGCTTGCGTGAGGACATTGATCTCGACGAGGCCGGCGTCGATCAGGGGTTGGAAGCGAAAGCGGATCTGTCGCTCCTCCTCCTCCAACGCCAGCTCGAGGGTACCGGCGGGTTGGGCTTCGACCACAAGCAGGCGAAGTTTATCGCGTCGTGCCTTCAGCCGCTGCGCCGGCACCCCGGTGAGCACGTTGCGCACAAAATGAATCTCCTCGGTGGCAAGAAATTTCTGGCGGCTGGGATCAAAACAAAATTCCCACGGTTTCGACGCCACCCACGGGATCGTGCATGTGAAAACCACGTTCAACGGACGCCCGCGCTGTTCCGACCGCGCGAGGTCGTAGAGCCGACGCACGCGCGGCGTGAAGAGCGCCTCGAAAAGCAACGTGCCGAATTGACGCAGCGATTCGTCGTCGGGAAGATCCGGCACCCGCAAAGCTTTTTTGGAAACGCGGCCATCAAGGTTCATTTGGATGCGCTCATCAAGATCGATGATCTGCTGGAAACGCGTCCCCGCACCTGTTTTCCCGACGACATCACGCACGCTGAACGACTCGACCACCCGCGCGCTGCCATAAATGGCGATGATTTGCGCGGGCGGCGGTCCGTCTGGGGTTTCACCGTTTTTTGCGGTCGGATCGTTGATGATCAGGAGCTGCAGGGTGCGATCGCCTTCCCGATCATCGTGATTCGAAGCCAGCCCGAAGGTTGTGGGCGCGGCGGACGAATGCGGTGCTTCGCGACTCGCCGCGGCCGGCCGCGCAAAGTCGCCAACTCCATCCCGCCGGTGCTTGCGCGAAGGGATCGGTTTGTCGAGGTCGATCGCGGGCAGATTTTGGCTTTCGCCGCGCAGCGCCTGGAGGATGAAGGCGGCGGTTTCGTCTCGCGCCAGGATGCTGAGGTGATGCACGTCCGCAGCATGGGCGCGCAGGTTGCCGCCGGGGCCAAAGCAGGCCACACGTGCGGCCGGGATCACGCGCGGCGTGCTGGGAGCGACGGCCAGTGCCCCGGCGGACGGAACGACGAGATCATTGGCTCCCGCAAAAAACCCACCGACACCAATGTCGAGGAGCCTCTGCCACACGTTTGGCGGCGGATGACAATTGGCCCCGATTGCGGAATAGTTTGCACGGGGCGCACCCGCGCACTGCTGAAGCCTGGCGATGGTGCTGCTATCTGCGTCCATGGCCTCAAGGCCGGGCAGATCGCCGGTAATGTGGCCAGCCAGCCAGACGAGACCGTGGGCAATGAAGGCGGCAGCGGTCGTGAGCGGCGTGAGCAAACTCGTCGGCAGCAGTTCGAGCAATGTGGCGAGCAGCCCGAAAGTGACTTCCCAACGCCGGCGGGTGGCCAGTGGCGTGCCGCTGTTTGGAACCGCGACCAGGATCCCGCAGTTCAATTGGAAGCGCCGACCCAGCGCGCCGAAATCCTCCGACTGTTCAGCCAAGGTGCGGAGTACCAGCCCGCCGCGCGAATACGAAACCACGTCGAAGCAGTGTTCGCGGTCGGGTAAAAACTCGAGCAACGCGCGCGCGTTTTCCGCCGGCGAACGGCTCACCGAGAAATGTTCGAAGCCAAAGACCCGGCCCGCGTAGCGTTCGTGAAGTGCGGCGAGCACTTGGGGCTGCAGCAGCGCGCCGAAAGAGCCGACGGTATCCGAGAAAGTGCCGTGCAGAAAAAGCAGTGCGCGTTGGCTGGCGAGATCGCCGGGTTTGGCTTTCGTGAGCTGGATGCCGCCCGCCGCCCCCGAGATTTTGTGCCAGCCCTCGGCGAGTTTGCGTTGCCGCCACCAGAGCTCTTCGGCTTTGAGTGCGATCGCGGGCAGACCGGCACTGACGGCGGCATCGATCAGTTTTTTATTCACCTTCAGCACGAACATTTTGATCGTTGCGCCGAGGGATCCGTTCCGGAGTGGAACGCGCTGAACCAGCTCGATGCGGAAATGCAGGCTCGCCGTTTTGAAGTCCCGGGCGCGAGTCGGCAGGTTCGCAGCTAGGGACGTGTGAAACGTCGTCGCGCCGGAGGGATGCCGGAGAATGGTCACCGCGCGTTCCTCGGGGGCGCAGTCTACGGTGAAATCGAGTGGCACCCGCTGCCGCCCGCACTGCCGATTGGGTTCCACGTTTTGCGCGATTGCTATTTCGATTCCAACGCGTTCCAACTCGGCACCGAGCCGTCGGCCCAGCAACTTCTGCGACTCCGCCGCCGCCACCCTGCGCCGCGCCGGCATTGGTCCACCCGTGCTGGTCCAATCGCTATTATTCCAACGAAAAATCATGAAACAAAGGCGTTCGACACTCCTGCGTGGCGTACGCACCGGGGACGATTCATCAGATCGTGAAGGGCTGCTGGGCCTCGAAATCCGCGTTTACTGCTCCCACGAAGTAATAGTTTGGCGTCTGCTCAGGAGGCATCTGGGACACGATGGTGTCGCGCAACTTGCGGTAATGGCCTTTGAACTTACCCCCATTCCAAACCTTTTTGAGCGTGCCGGTGAACAGACCGTTCCGGGCACCGTCGCGCGAAGTTTGATTGTCCATACAACCGGAGAGCAGCAGCACGCTCGCTTCAAACCTCTTCTGCGCGGCGCCCGGATGCGCGTCCTGGATGCTTCGGTAAAGTTTTGCGTGCGCCTTTTGTACCGCGCGGGCGACGCGGGTCGGCATGGCGCGAATGCGTGGCCTGCCGGAAATAAAGTCCGGGATGGCGCGGAGCACCGTACCGCTGTGACAGCTGTCTGAGAGCACCACAATCCGGACGCCCGCCCTGAACTCGCCCCACAGGTCGTAGAGTTCGTCGTCGATGAGTTGCCGGTCGAAACAAACCCAGGTCTCATCCATGCCATCTTCCTCGTCGCCATTGGTGTCATCGACCTGCCCGCCGTGACCGGAGTAGGTCAGGAGAAACAGATCGCCGGATTTGAGCGTCCTGGCTGCGGCGAGGATCGCTTCCGAAACGGCCTGCGCGGTGGCGGCCGCCGTCAAGAGCAGCGTGCTCGACTTGAACTTTTGTTTTTTCGCCAGTGCCTGCATGTCCTGGGCGTCGGCCTCACAGGCGGTAAGCTCGCCATCCCATCCCTGATAATGATTTGAATCAACCCGATTGAGGCCGATGTGAACCGAGATTCCTCGCGACATAATAAACAAATTACCTCCTGATTTGGGTGGGTGGTGGGTGACGCGCAACGCATCCGCGCGCAACGAAGTCGTACGCTGCGACGCGCCTGCCGGTCAAGGCAATTGCCGTGAATTATGGGGGGCGGTGCGCCCACTGAGGATGCAACGGAGCGGTGCTTGATCGTAACCCGCTGAAAAAGTAGGAGACGAGGTGACGCGACACTAACCAGCCTTCACAAACCCAGGAGATTTGAGACTCGTCACCTCGTCTCCTCCACAGAAGAGAGTATTAAACGGGGTCCTCGCGCGCGATCACCACGAGTTGAAGCTCCGGCGCTGCGCGTGCGGGCGCTGCCCGGAGCGGCCTTGGCCGCCATGCTGTGCGCCGCCACCCGGCACGGGCCGGGGATGCGCTGAATGGCTGTGCGAACCCTGGTTGGAACGTTGCGGATGGGAATTGTCCCCTGACGGTGCGGCGGCGGCGTAGTTGAATCCTTCCGCCCGCTTGCGCACGATGCCGCGGCCAATGAAGCGTTCCAACGAACGCAATTCGCCTTGATCCTCCGGCGTGACGAAGCTGATCGCATCACCCACCGCGTGCGCCCGGCCCGTGCGCCCGATGCGATGGACGTAATCCTCGGAGTGCATCGGAAAATCGTAGTTCACCACGTGGGAAATGCCGTCCACATCAATGCCGCGCGCGGCGATGTCCGTCGCCACCAGCACGCGCACTGCACC
>JAYUBJ010000382.1:0-5286 GCA_043740915.1 Verrucomicrobiota bacterium | reverse complement strand
GAACTGTCGTAGTTCATCAGGGCGTTTACCACGGCGGCGGCGGCGGCGATGTCGGGTGCGGGCAGCGTGGCGTCGCGTTTCGTGTCACCAATGCCGACATATTCCGTCGCTTTATCTGGGTGCAATCGGAACCAGCTCAATTGCTCGTCATACATCCGCTCGAGAATCTTGCGCTCGCTCGCGTCGGGCCGGCGGCTGGTCAGTCGCAGGAATGCCTGCACCACGATTTCAGCGCGCCGTCCGCCGCAATCCTGGTGCAGCTTCTCGCCAAGCACGCGCGCCGCCTCGACAAACTGCGGCCCGTTCAACAACACGAAGGCGTGCAACGGCGAACTCGTGGTGTCGCGCCGCGCCACGCACACCACCCGCTTGGGCACATCGAATGACTCCAGCACGGGCGCGGGGCCGGTTCGACGCCAGAAGGTGTAGAGGCTGCGGCGATAGAGTTGTTCGCCCTTGCCAGCCGGACTCGGCTTGAAAGATTCCGGCATGTCGTACGAGCGCACGGGCGGACCGCCGATTTTCTCCACGAGCAGACCGCTGGCAGCGAGCGCGTTGTCGCGAATCATTTCCGCCGGGAGCCGGTGGTGCGGCCCGCTCCCGAGCCAGGTATTCTCCGGATCCTCCGCCAGCAAATGCGCACCGGCGAAACTCCGCTGTCGATAGGTGTGCGACATTACAATGGTTTTTAGCAGCGCTTTTACATCCCAACCCGAGCGGATGAATTCGCTGGCGAGCCAGTCGAGGAGTTCGGGATATTCCGGACGGTCGGCCTGGCTGCCGAAATCTTCCGCCGTCTTCACCAACCCGCGGCCGAAGCACGCCTGCCAGAATCGGTTCACCGTCACCCGCGCCAGCAGCGGATGCCGCGCATCGGTCAGCCAGTGCGCAAGGCCGAGTCGGTTCGGCGGCTGCCCGGCTGGGAACGCCGGCAACGCGGCCGGGGTGCCGGGCTCGACGGCCTGCTCGCGCTGGCTGTATTCACCGCGCTTCAGCATGTACGCCGTTTTCGGTTGCGGCAACTCGCGCATCACCATGATTTCCATGGCGGCGTCGGCGAGTTTTCCCTGCGCCTCACGGGCTTGTTTCAACACGGCCAACTGCTGCTGGAACGGCTCGTCGCGGTTCGCGAGATAAAATTGAAACAACGCCTCCCGCTCGCCCGTCGTGAGCACGGCGACGTCCTTCGCCTGCAGCGCAACCACCCCACCAGCGCTGAAGACTTCCCGCGCCTCCACCTCCCCCAAGGCGCGGCCGAACACGCGCAGATCGTCCACGAGACCGCCCTTGAAACCCTTGTCGCGAAAGCGCTCGCCCAGCGCGATGGTGTCACCACCGCCGCCCGTGATGTCTTTCGTGAGATGATCGCGAATCACCTCGGTGCGTGCCCGTTGGCCATTCACGAAAAGCCGCAGCCCGTCCGCACGACTCGAACCATCGCTCGTCACCGTGACCTGGACCCACTCGTCCACCGGTAACGGCGCGGCGGCGCGGATGGAAATCGCGTCGCCCGGCCAGAAATAAATCAGCGACCACTTCAACCGCCCCTCCTCGATCAGCAGTTCGTAGCCGCGGCTGCCAGCATCGGTCCAGGCGCGCGAACGGTGCATCACCACCGCGCGTTCCTTCACGTCCGGCGTCTTGAGCCACAACGACACCGAAAACGGCTCGTGCCGATGGAAGTTTCCCAGCGTCGTCGTCACCGCGTGATCGCCCGTCAGCTTGATCGCCTTGCCGGTCACGCCCTCAACCAGTTCGTTTTCCATCGGCGAAGTCGCCGTATAGTTCGTGCTGACGGAGCTGGCAAAATTGCCCGCCGCATTGCGCCCGTCGAAGCCGAACCGCGCGAGTTCGTCCCGCAGCATTACCGGCGCGGCCGGCCGCTGCGCCAGCCATTCCGCGAAGGCAGCACGTCGTTGTTCGCGAACCACCGCAAGTGTTGCCTCCTCTGATTTCACGACCGCGTTGGCATCGGTGAGTGATTTCTTTTGCGCATCATCCAGCACCCACATGGCGGGCGTGGGCGCGGCCAAAGTGAAGTAGGAGTAAAGCCCGGCCTCGTCGATGTCATCAAAGAATGCGAAGAGCTGGTAGTATTCCTTGCGCGTGATGGGATCAAACTTGTGGTCGTGACACCGGCAGCATTCGAGCGTGAGGCCAAGGAACGCGGTGCCAAAGGTCGTGACGCGGTCGTTGATGTAGTTGACCCGATATTCTTCCTCGACCGAGCCGCCTTCGGTTTCCTGTGCGTGCAACCGGTTGAACGCGGTGGCCAATACCTGCTCGTCCGTGGCACCGGGCAGCAGGTCGCCCGCGAGCTGCCACGTCACAAACTTGTCCCACGAAAGGTTTTCGTTGAACGCCTTGATGACCCAGTCGCGCCACGGCCACATGTCGCGCTCGCGATCCACCTGAAAACCGTAGCTGTCCGCATACCGCGCCAGATCCAGCCAGTCCGCCGCCATCCGCTCGCCGTACCGCGGCGACTTTAGCAGTCGATCCACGAGGCGCTCGTACGCTTGCGCGTCGGTTGCTTTCACGAACGCGTCCACTTCCGCCGGCGTCGGCGGCAGCCCGGTGAGATCGAAGGACACCCGGCGGATCAAGGTCGCGCGATCCGCCTCTGGTTGCGGCGACAATTTCCGCGCCGCCAGCCCGGCGAAAACGAGGCGGTCAATCGCACCCTGCACCTTCGCACCCGCCGGAAGTTTCCTGGGCACGGGCGGGAGCGCCACCGGTGCCACCGGAATGAAT
Organism: Verrucomicrobiota bacterium; assembly: GCA_043740915.1. Taxonomy (GTDB): domain Bacteria; phylum Verrucomicrobiota; class Verrucomicrobiia; order Limisphaerales; family JAYTXL01; genus JAYTXL01. The sequence goes on along the minus strand of JAYUBJ010000382.1, from coordinate 2,532 downwards.
GACCAATGCGATTGATACGGCGCGCCTTGTTCAATCCACAACTTGAGCGTGTTGATTTCTGCGGGTGTCAACCGGCCCAACTTCGCCGCCGGCGGAGGCATGACTTCGTCGGGATCCGTGCTGGTGATGCGCTTGATGAGATCGCTCTTGGCGCTCTTGCCCGGGACGATCACGGCCACGCCATTCTTCACCCGGAATGCGCCTTCCTTCGTGTCAAAACGCAGCTTCGCCTTGCGCGCTTTTTCATCCGGGCCATGGCAGAAGTAGCACTTGTCGGACAGGATCGGCCGCACGTCGCGCGCATAATCCACCGGCGCCGCACTGGCGGACGCGCCCGCGAGGGTCGCAACAAGTGCGGCCAAAGCAATGCGTGGCCGGAAGTGAACGCAGAAAGTTGTCCGCAGGAATGTGGCCAGATTGTTCATGAGTCTATTTCAACGGATGCTTCTGGAAAAAACCCGGATGAGATCGTTGGCCGAAATGTCGCAGGTGGACCGCCCACGGCAGGCCACCATTCATGGAGCAATTCTCAATCTTCATGCACAAACTTGAAATAGGAATTCAGAAGTCAACTTCGGCGCAACCGACCGGGCATGTCAAGGCGCGGTAATGGCACAGTTTGGACCGCAAGCCCAAAGCGCGAGTTGCCTCAACTTGCAGCGCGTGAAAGAACCGAGCGGCTTAGGTATGGGGTGCGTTCCAAGCGATTTCCTCCCCCAGCGGCAAAGTAGCCCTGTTGGCTATTGCACACCGTAAAATAACCATTTTCCATGACCATATTCCAAAACGCCAATCCTGGAAAACAACCTGCCAATCAGCCCCTAACACCCTTGAGCATCTGCTTCGATCCAAACGCCTCGAAAAAGGTGTCCGCGAATCCCAACTCGCTGAAATACTAGCAGCCTGTCGGACTTGATGGCCGAAAATATTTCAAGATATTTTGAAGAAAGCGCGAGCGGCGAAGATCAGATATTCATGCCCGCACGTTTCGTGAATATTGACCGTCAGACACCGATGTTCCTGCCCTGCGACCTTCGTGAGTGGGTGCCCGAGGGTCACATCGTGCAATTTATTCTTGATGCGGTGGAGCAGATCCCCACCGCTCACTTCCACGTCAATCATCGCGGGACCGGCAGCGAGCAATATCCTCCGGCCATGATGCTGGCGCTGCTCATCTATTGCTACGCCACCGGACGTTTCGGCTCGCGCACCATTGAGGCCGCGACCCACAGCGACGTGGCGGTGCGTTACCTGTGCGCCAACACCCATCCGGATCATGATTCGATTTGCGCGTTCCGCACGGCGAATGGAAGCGCCTTCCAGGCCGCCTTCGTGGGGGTGCTGCAGTTGGCGCATGAGTTGCGCCTGACCAAAGTGGGCACGGTCAGCGTGGACGGGACGAAGATTCAGGCCAATGCGAGCAAACACGCGGCCGTGAGCTACGCGCGGGCCGGAGAAATGATCGAACAACTGGAACTGGAAGTAAAAGAACTGATGGAGCGGGCCACCGCAGCCGAAGCGCAGGAGAACCAGGAACCACTGGACATCCCCGGCGAACTGAGGCGGCGGGAAAAGCGCAAAACCGCGCTCCAACAAGCGCGGCAAGTGATTGAAGAGCGAGCCAAGGAAATGGCCGCCGCTCAGCAAGAAGAATATAAAGCCAAAGTGGCGGCGCGCCAAGAAAAGCGGGAGGCGGGAGAAAAGCCGCGTGGCAAAGAGCCGGCGCCACCGAGCGAAGCGCCCGATGCAAAGGCGCAATACAACTTTACCGATCCGGAGAGCCGGATCATGAAAGCGGGCAATGGCAATCATTTTGAGCAGGCCTACAACGCGCAAGCGGCGGTGGACGGGGCCATGTTGATTGTGGGCCAGCGTCTCAGTGAGGCGTGCAATGACAAACAAGAACTGGTGCCGAGCGTAGCCGCCATCAGTCCGGTGGTGGCGGGGGAAGTCGTAGCGGTGTTGGTGGACAGCGGATTTTACAGTGAAGCGGCGGTGCAGTCGGTGGAACAAAAGGCCGACGGCACCGCGAGCGGCCTGACGGTTTATGCGGCGGTGGAAAAACATTCCCATCACAAGACCGTGGCCGATCTGTTGCCGCGTCCGGAGCCGGTCGCGCCCGGAGCGGAAGCCAGCGCCAAAGAAATCATGGCGCATCGATTGCAGACCAAGGCCGGCCGGGAACTCTACAAATTACGCAAACAAACGGTGGAACCGGTTTTTGGAATCATCAAAGAAGTGATGGGGTTCCGGCGCTTCCGGTTGCGGGGACGGGCGAAAGTATCGCTGGAATGGACGCTGGTCTGCGTGAGTTACAACCTCAAGCGGCTCTTCGCGCTCAAAAACCTGGTTGCGACGGGATGAAAATGAGGGAACGACGCTGATTGGGGTGAAAAACCCGGAGCGATCGCATGCCCCTGCCGGTAAAAGTTGTGGCCGGTGACGCTAAAATGATTTTTTACCAGCGACCACGGGTGACACCAAGATCAAGCCACCAAAATCGCTTCCCAAGCCCGACGGGCTGCTAGCCGA
>JAYUBJ010000381.1:0-5288 GCA_043740915.1 Verrucomicrobiota bacterium | reverse complement strand
GGGTCTTGCTTCCGTTGCTGGTGGGCGGCTCGGTGGTGCTCATCAAAACGTTGCATCCGGCCAAGCATGTGATTCAGGAAATTGAAAGGCGCCAGGCCACGATCCTGCCGGCGGTGCCGCAATTTTTCCGCACACTGGCGCATGCCCACATTCCCGCAGGTTTTCCCTTGCGGCTCTGCATTAGTGGCGGCGCACCGTTGCCCCACGAAATCCTGCGCGAGTTTACCGAGAAAGTGCCTCTGCCCTTGATCGAGGGTTATGGCTTGAGCGAAGCCAGCCCGGTGGTTTGCCTGAACCCGCTGGCTGGTCCGTGGAAGGCGGGGTCGATCGGCGTGCCGATTTTTGATGTGGAAGTCAGCGTGCAAGATGAAGCGGGTGAACTGTTGCCGTGCGGCGCGACCGGTGAAATCTGCGTGCGCGGCGGCAACGTAATGCAGGGCTACTGGAACCAGCCCGCCGAAACCGCCCAGGCCATCCGCCGGGGCTGGCTGCTCACTGGTGACATCGGACATTGCGACGCCGACGGATATTTTTTCATCACCGACCGCAAGAAAGACATGCTGCTGGTCAACGGCATCAACGTTTATCCGCGTGAGATCGAGGAAATTCTCTACCAATTTCCCGGCGTCAAGGAGGCGGCGGTCATCGGGGTGCCGGACGCACGCAAAGGGGAACATCCGCTCGCCTTCGTGTCTCCCAATGACGGCGTCACGATTGACGAAAAAGCGTTGCTGCAATTTGTGCGGGAACGATTGGCGGATTACAAAGTGCCGCGGCACGCCGTGATTTTGCCGGCTCTGCCGCGCAATGCGACCGGAAAGATTTTGAAAACCGCCTTGCGCGAAATGTCAGCGAAGTCTCCGACCTGATCAGGCGCTGAAACTTTCACCGCAGGAACAACTGGTGGCCGCGTTCGGGTTCTTCACCTTGAATCCGCCATCCTGCAGGGCGTCGAGGTAATCCAACTCGGAGCCCGTCACGTAGAGCGCGCTCTTGGGATCGACCACCACGCGAATGCCGGCGGACTGCACGAGGATGTCGCGGTTCGCCGGCTGGTCCTGCAAATCCATTTTGTATTGCAAGCCGGAGCAGCCGCCGCCGATGACCGCCACGCGCAGCACGCCGTTGGGCCGGCCCTGCTTGGTGAGCAAGGAGCCGACTTTCTTCGCGGCGTTCGCGGTGATCTTGATCAAACGCTCATCACCAACGCGGTAATTAGTCGCGACGCTCGGGCTGGCGGCTGGGGCGGCAATCATTTGTGAGGTGAATCTAGCTTCGTTCGGCAGCAGCGTCAACCACCGCAAACGTCGAAGGAAGTTCAATCGCTCTTTTCTTTGTAGGAGACGAGGTGACGAGTCTCAAATCTCTCCGTCTTTGGAAGCGCAAGTTAGAGACTCGTCACCTCGTCTCCTACCTGATCATCAGGATGCTAGCGCAGCCGTCCCATCTGCCGCCGGGAAATATAGGGATCGACATGGGCGAACATGAAATAGGCCCATCGCTCTCGCAGCCGCCGCCAGAAGGAGCGCGACTTGCGCCAGGCCGCCGGATCGATCCGCTGGCTGTGCTTCAAATCATTGGCGAACGCGGTTCGAGCCTCGCTCGCCAGCGCTTCGTTGGGCAGACGCACCAGTAGTTCGTAATTAATGTTAAGACTGCGGACGTCGAGATTGGCCGAGCCGGCGTAAATGATGTCGTCGATCACGATCATTTTGGCGTGCAGAATCTGCGGCTGATACTCATAAACCTCGATGCCCGCCCGGAGCAGCGATTGATAGAGCTGCTGGCTGGCCAGTTGCGACATCGGCACGTCGGAACGACCCGCCAGCAGCAGTTGCACCTGGCCGCCGCGCCGCACCACGCGCGCCAGCGCCCGGCGCATCGGCCAGGTCGGCAGGAAATAGGCCGCGATGATCTGGACGCGCTGCGCATGCGCAAAATCCTCCGCGAGCGATTGCTTGATGACATTGCGTCCCCGACCCGGCCGCCCCGTCAAAATGTCGCCCATGGGCGTGTGCAGCCGGTTCGGCAATGGTGATTTTCGGAGCCGTGCGAATCGAGGATGGCGGACGTCCGCGCGCGCGAAAAGCAGATCAAAGCTCTCCGCCAATTTATGGGCCAGTGGTCCGGTGACGCTCAATCCCAGGTCGCGCCAGCCGCGCGTCACGCCGTCCCCCTCGTATTCGGTTGCAATGTTGAAGCCACCCACAAAAGCGATCGCTTCGCCGCAGATCAACGATTTGCGATGATTGCGAATGGCGAACCGGTTTAGTTGAATCGGGTTGAACCAGCAAAATTCCCCGCCGGCTTCCGTCAGGGGCGCCCAGAACGAGTCCGGCAAGTCCATCGAGCCCCAGGCGTCAATCATGACCTGCACCCGCACGCCGCGCGCGCATGCGTCCACCAAGGCATCCCGAAACCGCGTGCCGATCGTGCTGTCGGTGAAAATGTACATCTCCAATCGAATCGAGTCCGTCTCGGCCGCGATCGCCGCCAGCATGGCGGCAAAGGCTTCGTCACTGGTATGCAACCAGCGGCACACGTGGACACGATGATGCGACATGGCCGTGGAAGATAGGGAGCCGGGAGATCAATTGCAACTGACGCAGCGAGCAGTTCCCACAAGTCGGGGCGGGGGTTCGATTCCGCGAGCATTGGTAACACGCCCACCCACTCGGTGGGATACGCCCAGCTGGAAAGCGGCGCAGCAGCACCGCAGTCCAAGACGCTGACGCGCGGACCTGGGGCCTACGAATGTCCGCCAGGTTTTGGACTGCGGTGCTGCTGCGCCGCTTTCAAGGGGCGGTCAGCGTGCGAAATCATCCGAATCATCCCGAATGGTTCGGCCACGGTTTTAGGCCAGCTTGCCAGTGCTAAACGCCTGCTTACCACTACGGTTAATCCACTGGTTAGGGCCCATGCAATATTTTCAGGAAATACTTCGAACTCTTTCGCGGTTCGAGGCATCTTACCACCATGACCTATTGGCTGCGCCTATTTTTGATCGCCGGTTTGCTGTGCGCCACGTCACCGGCCCACGCGCAAGGGAAAACCAAAGTGCGGCTGCTGCTGTCGCATCAGACCGCCAAGCCGGGCGAAACGGTCATGGTTGGCGTCGAATTCAAAATGCAGCCGCGGTGGCACATTTATTGGCGCAATCCCGGCGAGTCCGGCATCCCGCCCAAAATTGAATGGGCGCTACCGAAAGGCGTGACCGTCGGCGAAATCCAGTGGCCGATTCCGGAGAAGGTATTGTTCGACACCTTTAGGACGTATGAGTACCACGGCGCAGCGGTCCTGCTCGTGCCGTTCCAAATCGCGGCGGATGCGGCGCCGGGTGCGTTGGAATTGAGTGCCAAGATTAGCTGGCTGGAGTGCGAGGCCGAGGGATCCTGTGTTCCTGGTAAGACGGAGTTGACTGCGACTCTCACTATTGGTGGTAACTCGGAACCTTCAGCCGATGCGACGCTCATTGAGTCGGCGAAAGGTAAGCTGCCCATGAAGTCGGAAATAGGCTTCGGTCATGCGGAAGCCAAGTGGGCCGGGCCGGCAACGGGTGACTCCCGCGCATTGATTATCGATTGGCATATGAGTGGCAAGGGCGGAAGTGATTTGCAGGATTTCTTCCCGTACGAAAGCAACACGCATGAAATCGCTGCGGCCACCGAGACAATATCGCACGACAATGACCGCGCACGTTTACGAAAGCTCGTCAAGAAAAGCGAAGGGAATGGTTGGCCAAAAGAAATTCGCGGCATAGCCGTGTTGAACAAACATGGGTCGGGTGTTCTTGTGGGGGCGATCGAGTTTACTTTGCCCGTCGCGCCAGGCGCTGCGGATCCGTCCACAGCGGCACCCCCGGGCAGATCAAAACCACCCGCTCCGACCGACGCATCAGCCAAGGTTTCGCAGCCATTAACGGTCGTCGCCACCGAACCGGAATCGTTGGTGAAAATGCTTTGGTTCGCCTTCGTGGGTGGACTGATCCTAAACATCATGCCGTGCGTATTCCCGGTGATTGCCCTGAAGATTTTGGGCTTCGTGAATCAAAGCAAGGAAGCGCCGCAACGGGTGTTCAAGCTTGGCCTGATCTACGCGCTGGGCGTGATCTTTTCGCTAGCTGCCCTGGCCGGCCTCGTGATCGTGGGCAAACTGGGAAGTTGGGGCGAGCAAATGCAAAGTCCGCAATTTTCGGTGGCACTGACGACGCTCGTGATGCTGGTGGCGCTGAATCTTTTCGGAGTTTTTGAAGTGACGCTCGGTGGCGGTGCCATGGGGACCGCGAGCACACTGGCATCAAAAGAAGGCGCTGCTGGCGCTTTCTTTAACGGTGTCTTCACAGTAATCCTCGCCACACCCTGTAGCGCGCCGTTTCTCGTATCGGCGGTAGGCTTCGCGTTTGCGCAGCCGCCGATGATCATCCTGCTGACGTTTCTGATGATCGGTGTGGGGCTTGCCTTTCCGTATGTTTTGCTGAGTTGGCATCCAGGCTGGCTGCGATTTCTTCCCCGGCCTGGTGCGTGGATGGAAAAATTCAAAATCGCGATGGGGTTCCCGATGTTGGCCACGACGATCTGGCTGTTTTCCTTCACCTGGAAACGATTTGGTGAGGACGGCTCGTTGTGGCTCGGACTGTTTCTGGTTGTTGTGGCGCTGGCGTTCTGGGTGTGGGGCGAATTTGTCCAACGCGGCAGCAAGCGCAAAGGCTTCGCGATGGCGATCAGCCTGTTGTTGCTCGGCACTGGGTACCTGTATGCATTGGAAGGCGAACTGCACTGGCGTTCTCCGGTGAAAAAAGTCCGTACGGATGGCGTCATCCAGAGCAGCCCCGAGGGTATTGCGTGGCAACCGTGGAGTCCCGAGGCGGTGGTCAAAGCACGCGCTGAGGGCCATCCCGTGCTCGTGGATTTTACCGCCGATTGGTGTGTGACTTGCAAAAACAACAAACGCGCCGCCATCGAAATTCCTGCCACCCGCGCAAAGCTAAAGGAAATCAACGCCGTCGCGTTTATAGCGGACTTCACAGATCAAGATCCGGCTATTTTGGTCGAGTTGAAGAACTTTAAACACTCTGCCGTACCAATGTTGCTGCTTTATCCGAAGGACCCCACCAAGCCGCCGGCCGTGTTACCTACAAATCTGGGTCGGATCGCGGGCGGCCCGCAAATCATGTTGGAAGCGTTGGAGCAGGCGGCAAAATAATTTCCCGGCGGGCATAATGCGACGTATCGATTGGTAGGGGAGCGCTGCGGCGCGTCACCATTTGCCGACGCAGTCGGCGCGAGTGC
>JAYUBJ010000380.1:0-5290 GCA_043740915.1 Verrucomicrobiota bacterium | reverse complement strand
AAAGACTGAAGGAGGCGCGCCAGTCGTCCACCGTCCCATCGCCAGCCGGTTCCGGTGCGGCCATCCCGCCGCCGCCCACGCTGCAACCACGGGTGGATGAAATGCTGATTTGCTCGGCCAAGGGCGAGGTGCTTTACGAATGGCAATGTGAGGAGAGTGAATTGCGCCTCCAGTGGGTGGGTTTCATCGCAAAAATGTCAAAGGAACTCGCCCGCGAATCCAAGCTCGGCAAATTTGACCGCCTCGAAATGATCGGCCCCAAGACCCGCATGGTGACCGAGATCAAACCGGAATGGTCCTTGCTGGTTCGCTCCAGCAATCCGCTGGGTGAATCAAGGAATTGACCCGCCACCACCATGAACAACGAATTCAACAGCTGGCTGAAAAACAACCCCCAGATTCCCGGCGTCCTCGCCTGCGCCGTGCGTTATCCGGATCGATCCACGTTCACCCGCGTTTACTCGACCGAGATTTCCGAGGCCGTCACCGAAAACGCCCTCCGTTGCGTGGCGGAGACTTTTCTTGCGCTGAAGAACCAGAAATTCCCCGCGCCGAAACTGCGCTGGACGTTTGAAAATGCCTACCTGGATTGTTTTGTCCGCACGGACGGAATCCACCTCGGCGTCTTCAGCGCCAAAGATCCGAACGCCGCCACGCCCGAAAAGATCAACAAATTGATCGCTGAATTCCAGAACGCGCGCGTTTAGGCACGGCAGCCGCGCGACAAATTATTCTGGCCCATTGATGAAGAATACCGCATTTCCGATCGGAAATTTGGCCGCGAGAGACCGCACAGATCGCAAAGACCCCAAGCATCAAGGATTTTCTCTGCGCTCTGTGCGTTCTCTCGCGGCCATTCGTCCTTTGGTTGCGGCGCCCGCCGAGTTGGGTTCGTTCGCGGTTTGCGTCCGCCTGGTCCGGGTTCGGAAGAAAAAGCGAAACCGGAATCCTTTGGCGGTGTTTTCATCGGCGTGACCGGAAAAGCACTCAACAACGAGACCAGCAAATTATGAAATTGACACAAGTTACCCTCATCGCGGGCCTGGCGGGCATAACCTCGCCGGTTTGGGCCGCCGAACCTGACCTGAGCAAACTCCCTGCGCCCTCAACCCAGAAGGGCGTCACCTACGCCAAAGACATCCGTCCGATCCTGGAGACCTCTTGTTTCCGATGCCACGGCGAGGAAAAGCCCAAAGCTGGATTGCGCTTGGACAGCTTGGGTGGCGTGCTCAAAGGCGGCGAGGATGGGAAAGTAGTGATTGCCGGCAAGAGCGAAAAGAGCCCGCTCGTGATTGCGGTGGCGCGGCTTGACCCAGAGACGGCCATGCCGCCGATGCGCGGCGGCGGCTTTGGCGGGCCTGGCGGCAAGGGTGGCGGTGGCGGTGGCGGTGGATTTGGATTGGGGATGATGCTCGCGCCGCAAATGGTGATCCAAGGCGACAAGAATGAAGACAAGAAACTCTCGAAAGCAGAGTTCACCGCTTTGGCGGACACGTGGTTTGACAAGCTGGACACGGACAAGGCGGGCAAGTTGACCCAGGATCAATTTACTGAGCGGCTTGCCACGGTACTCCCGATGCCGCAACGACCGGGTGGACCAGGCGGGGCGTCCCCGAATGGTGGGGCCCCGCGTCCCGGTGGTGGTGGTGGATTTGGTGGTGGTGGTGGTTTTAGTCCGGCGAAAATCGTCGGGCCGGGCCTGTTCACGGCTGCGGACACCGACAAGAATGGTTCACTCACCCGGGCTGAATTTAAAGGCACATTCGCGAAATGGTTCGCGGATTGGGATACGGAAAAGAGCGACGCGCTGAGTGAGGAAAAGATTCGTACGGGATTGAATGCGGCTTTGCCCCGACCGAACTTCGGCGGTCCTGGTGGCCCCGGCGGCTTTCCTGGTGCCGGCCCGGGTGGTGCAGGGGGTCCCGGCGGATTTCCCCAGGCTGGTCCCGGCGGCCAACGACCTGCGGGCGGTCCTGGTGGTGGCGGTCCGGGCGGAGGCGGATTTGGGCCGGCACCGAAACCACTCACGGCGGAGCAGGTCGGCCTGATTCGAGCATGGATCGACCAGGGTGCCAAATAATCCGAGTCTCGCGTTCTCCACATGAAGCCAAACCTAATCGACGCGGCCACGGTTACGCTGCGTGACCGGCGCCGTTTCTTATGGCAAGTCGGACTGGGCGCCGCATTCTTCGCGGTGCCGGGGGCCTTTGCCGAGGAATTACTCCGCACGCCGCCCCAGACCGAAGGGCCGTTTTATCCCGACAAACTACCGCTCGACACGGACAACGACCTGCTGATCGTCAATGACGCCATCACGCCGGCCGTGGGCGAGATCACGTGGCTCAACGGACGCATCCTCGACCCGCGTGGCGAACCGGTGCGCAATGCGCTCGTGGAAATCTGGCAGTGCGACCACAACGGCGCTTATTTTCACACGCGATCCGGGCAAGGGGAACAGCGGGACAAAAACTTCCAGGGCTTCGGGCGGTTCCTCACCGGATCCACGGGGGAGTATTTGTTCCGGACCATCAAACCCGTGCCGTATCCTGGACGCACCCCGCACGTTCATTTCAAGATCAAACGCACCGGCAAGGAACTGCTCACCACACAGTGCTACATCAAGGGGCATCCGCAAAACGACCGCGACGGGGTGTTGCGAGGGATTCCGGACGCGAAGGCGCGCGCCGCGGTCATGGTGGACTTCCTTCCGCTCAAGAACTCGCGCACCGGCGAACTGAACGCCCGTTTCGACATCGTCCTTGGATCAACGGCCGACGCGTAGGATTCAAGAAAACAATACGAGCCGAGACCGGCACGTCTCGGCTCGTATTCGATTTGGTGCCACTCCCCAAACTATTCCGGGCGCTTCTTGCCTTCCGGCCGCGGGCCTCCAGGCTGACCACCACCGGGCGGGCCACCGCGCTTCATGGCCTCTTCGACTTTCTTGAATTGCTCGTCGTTGAGAATGCCTTTCAATTCTTTCATCAACGCTTCGCGCAATTTCGCTGACTCCGCCATCACGCTTTCGCGGTCCAATTCTCCGGACTGCATTTTTTGGAAGAGCGCCCGGCCCTTTTCTTGCTGGGATTGGCGGGCCGCGTCGAATTTCGTCTGCTGCTCGGCGGTCAGGTTGAGCTCCTTGGCAATTTGTTCCAGGGGATTGAAGCCGCCGCGCTGCCCGCCCGGGCCACCGGGACCGGCTTGGCGACCACCTTGCCGCTGCTGCGCTTCGGTGACTTTCTTGAACTGCTCCTCGTTGAGGACGCCTTTCAACTGCGCCATAAAGTCGTCGTTTAACGCCTTCATTCTTTCCTGCTGTGCCTTCTGGATTGCGTCCACCTTGCCCTGTTGCGCGTCCGTCAAGTTGAGGTCGCGAATAACCTGATCGAGTCCGCCGGGACCACCCGGGCCGCCGCGAAAGCCGCCGGGCCGGGCGCCACCGGGGGGCGCGCCGTCGGGACGTTTGCCGTCGGGCGGGGCTTGGGCGCAAACGGAATTGGCGAGCAGCGCGACGCCTAACGCGCCCGCCGCAGTGAGTTGAGTGAGTGTTTTCATGGGATGTTTAGTTGCCTGTTTTTTCCTGCCCACTGCGACCGCCCGCATCGGCTTCGATGCAGTACAGAAAACGGTTCGAGCGTAGGAAAATCTGGTTGCCGCCCAGCGCGGGCGTCGCGTTGAAGTCGCTGGTGTCGGCGGCGATTTTATTTTGCGCGACCAGTTTGAATTCCGGTGTGGCGGCGATGACGAACGTGCCGTTGCGCCGGCTGACGGCGTAAAGATTGCCGTTCGCGAGGACCGTGGAAGCATAGAATGGCTTGGCGCCAAAACCGCCGCCCCCGCCGCTGGAAGCGCCGGGCAGGCGTTCCTTGTAAATAAGATTGCCCGACTTCGCGTCGAGACAAACGGCGAATCCCTGATCGTTGACGAAATGGAGCCGGCCGCGATAAAGGACCGGCGAAGGGATGTAGGAGCCGTTCTGGCTGGTCCAGACGACGTGCGTCTGGGTGACGTCGCCCTTGCCGCCGGTGCGGACGGCAACGCTGCCAGTGCCGGGGAAGCCGCCCGTGGCGTAGATGACTCCGTCCGCCGCAACCACGCTGGGCCCGAGATTGCCGTTGAGCGCGGTCTCGGCGTACCAGCGAAGTTTGCCGGTGTCCGGATTCAAGCTCCACACTTCCGAAGGCACCGCAATCACCAACTCGGCCTGGCCGCCGGCCAATTCGATGAGCGTCGGCGTGCCGTAGGTCGACTCCAGACTGTCGGCGGCGGCTTTCCAAACTTCCTTGCCGGTGCGTTTGTCGAGCGCGCGGATCGAGCGGCTTTCTTCGGACGCCGTCACGATGACAAAGTCCTTGTAAAGAATCAGGCTCGAGCCCGAGCCCCAACGGCGATTGCCCGATTCCTTGCCCACGTTGACCTGCCAGAGTTGCTTGCCCTCGAGATCGAACGCAACGACACCGGTCTTGCCAAAGAAGGCATAGACACGTTCGCCATCGATGGCCGGAGTGTTGCTGGCGTAACCGTGTTCCGAAATCATGCCGTTGTAAGAATCCTCCGGCAGGGCGGCCGGCACGGCTTGCGACCAAATAATTTTGCCGTCCTTGCGCGAAATGCAAACCAGGTGCCGCTTGAGGTTCTCGGGACTGGATGAACCGCCGGCGCCATCGCCATATCCTGAATAGCACGTCACGAACACGCGGTCGCCGCGTACAATGGGGCTCGAAGAACCTGGACCAGGCAAAGGCACCTTCCACTTCACGCCCTGCGCATCGCTCCAAGTAGTCGGCACGCGCGCGTCGTCGGCGACCCCCGATCCGTCCGCCCCGCGAAAGCGCGGCCAATCGGCGGCGAGGAGAAACTTGCAGCCAAGCGCGGTGAAGAGGCCGAGACGGGCGAGGAACGGGAGAGTTTTCATTTCAGGACGGTTAAATCAGGCGTGAGGTAAGGCACCGCATCAGTCGCTGCAGAAAGCTCGGTCGGCGATTCAATTTGATAATCTTGATGTATAAGAGCGCGTGCGATGAATTCCTGGAACTGCGTGTCATCATGGGCAAACCACCCTATAAAAACACGCGCGTTGCGTTCCGTCACCAACGAATGTTCCAACGAATGTTCCAACGAATGTTCCAGCATGGCGCGGAATTTCCCGGGTCCAGCCGCCACCGAACTCCGCGCATTTCACCAAGCGACCGACAAAAAAGAGAGGCACCCTTGCGGATGCCTCTCGTGAGCGTTGGCGCAGCGCTTACTGGATGATCATCGAGTTGATCGCACCGTTGTAGGCGTTGAT
>JAYUBJ010000379.1:0-5295 GCA_043740915.1 Verrucomicrobiota bacterium | reverse complement strand
TGCGTCCTGGCGCGTCTCAGGCGCTGATTTTGACGACGCCTGGCGCACTGGCAGGAATGACTCAGGCAAAAGCGCTGGTGATAAAGGTGACGCGGATTACCGCGTAACTGCGCGCCTGCTCCTTGCCGGTGAGCGGGTCAATGTTCTCCCGCTTGGCTTCCGTGACGGCCACCGGGCGTTGATCCGTTTGCAGCAACACGTAATCCACGAACCCATCCGGCGCGTGCTCGAAATCTTTTCCGAGGTCCTGACTTGGGGAAAAGGCCCGCCGCGTGACGCGGTGTTCGCAGATGATGTTTTCCCGTCGTCCTTGGCTGTCTGGCAAGAAGCGCCAGCCCGCTTCTTCGAGCATCCGGTTAATGGTGATGCGGGCTTGGGCTTCAGAAGGCATTGTGGTGAAAAATCATGACTGCGTGCTCTCCCCGTCAGTCAGACTCTCGGTGAAATCACGCTGACCACCGTTGAAAAATGCGAGGTCAAAGCCGTCCGCCAGTTTGATGGCTTTGAACGCCACCTTTCCCGCTGTTTTGAATGTCTCGCAGAAACGGTAAAAAGATTCGGAATCGTCCGTGATGACATACTCCGCATCAATGCGCGCGGCCTGCGCGATGATTTTGATGTCATCCTTCAGGGCGTCGCGCTCCACGCCGGATGGACGCAATGGTTTCCAATCCAGTGTGGCAACTCGCTGGGCATCATCCCAATTGAACGGCAGCACAATGCAGCAGCGCAAAATCTGCGGATCAATCTCCTGCTTCACGCAAAATTCCGAAACTACGATGGTCGAGAGATATATTGGGATTTGGTTCTCGGCGAAATGCCGCCAGTAACGGCGGGCCGCCTCGTGATGCGCCCGGTTGCTCCCCGCCAGCGTGATCAGAAAACTCGTATCCAGCAAAACTCCGGCAGCCATGCGTCAGTCTCCCCTCGCTTCCCTGACCCATTTGGCCGGATCCGACACGTCGGCCCAAGCCGTTGCGCCCTTTGCAGCAAAGCGATCCAGCGCCGCCTCGTCGTAACCCGGCTGATAATCCATGAAGCTGATCAGGTGGATATTTCGCAGCTCCCCGGTCTTGTAGTGCTGCTCCGCCCGGACGTGCAGCAGCGCCTTGTGATAAAGTCGGTTTTCCAATTGATCACGTAAGTAGCCTTGCGCCGCACCGACCAACTCGGGTCTCCCGCCCCGGTCCAGCTTGAGATGGATGTTGGCCATTTGCGTGCCGCCCATGTCCGTGATTTCGCCGAAGAGATATTTCTCCACCGCCACCCACGGCACAATCTCACCCACACGATAATCCGTTTCCCGGCTGATGCACACTTTGGCCATTCCTTCGCCTTGCGGCCTGACCTCGTAATATAAATCTGGATTGTTCTTGGCCCGCGCTTGCCACTTTTGCACCACCTCGGCCCGCTTGTAATCCAACTCGCCCAACACGTCCTGACGCGCCATCAGTTTCAAATCCGGTGCCAGGCTGGACGCCACCACTACCGGCAGCAAGGCACGCAGCAGATAGGAGCTTTCCGCAATCTCGACATGGACCTGATCCAGCTTCAGTTTTTGGCTGCCGCTGATGAATTGCTCGACCTGTTGGTTGAACTCGTTGAACTGCGACAAGCCAATGGTGCGAGGGGTGATTTCCTCCCCCTCCACCTTGCCGTGAAGCACAAACTCAATGGCGGTGTTTTCGTTCATGGCCTGCTCGTTGGTCTTAGCATACGCCATATTCCTGCTTTTAGGCAAGCGTGACGCCAGGGCTGTTGAGATAGGTCTTGACCGTGATTAGCACACGCTCCTTGGGCATAACCCTTGCTCCCTACAAATGCACCGACACCCAATCCTTTCCTGCACCTTGTGCGAGCGCTTCCGCCACGCAATGACGGTGGCATTGGTGCGGCATCAATTCAAAACACGTCAACGCCACCCGCTCGCCCTCCTTCACCCAGCCCCGGATTTTTGTGAGCGCCCCGGTCTGCTTGGGCAGGCTCTTGAGCTCATACTCGCTGAATAGCGCATCGTAATCCGTCTGCGTCTTGAGGTCGCGCCGTTCCTCGGAATCAATGCCCAGCTCCGGCAAATGTGCGTAGCGGATGCCCAGGCCCTCACACGCCTTGCTCAACGTGCTTTTGGAAAAACCATATTTGCGGCTCAATGGATTCCAGCGCACATCGCACAGCAGCGTCACGGAATTCCTCAACAGCAGATTCAAATACGCCTCCAGACTCCGGTCTTCGTAACCGATCGTCACCAGTCCGGCCTTGGACTTCTTGGGGCGCGCTTCGCTTACTCGCTGCCGCGACTCAATGTCCGGCAAAACCTTTTCCACGATCTCGCTGCGCGTCGCGTAGTAGGGGAATTTCCGGTATTGCTCGGCGATGAGCGCATTGCCCCGCAGTTTAGCGTGATCGCGGCAAAAACGCGCCACCACCAGCGGCATCACCGCATTCTTGCGGGCAGTCTGCCGACCTGTATCGGTGAGTTGCCACTGGTTCTCGTCCTCCGTCAAGAAACCGGATTCGGTCAACCGCCGCTTGTCCGCGTAGGACGTGAATGAAAACGCGCCAAACTTGTAGGGCACGAACTCGTAGCTGGGCGTTGCCTCGCACTCCTGCGTGTAGAGGAACAGCAATTTCTGAAAATCCGTGTTGCCCACCGGCTCGCCAATGGCGTCCAGCATGGTCAAAAGCAGGCGTTGGCGTTCGAAGAGCATGCGCAATTGTCTCACGAGGCGGCGAATGTCTCCAGCTTGTTCATCCAGTTGTTGAAGTGCGGACACTCCTTGCGAATCTGTTCCAATCCGATGCGCGCGGCAGTCGTTGGTCCGTGCAGCGTCTTTTTGTAGGCCGGAAACATGCCGACAATGCGTTTCGAGGGTGCAAACTCCGGACGATCGTTGATATCCTCCGGCGTGGCGACGCTGGCGCGGATGGCCTCAAACTCCTTCTGCTTGCGCGTTTCGGTGAGCGCGCGCGGAAGTTCGGTCAGCGACGAAAACAGCCAGGCCTCAAATTCATGGAGCACGAGCAACGGCACAAAATTCGATGGCGAATCAAAATGTTTGGTGATGGCCTCCTCAACATGCGTGACGCGCTGAATCGGCGTGCCATGCGCAGGGCGTGACTTCATTCCCGGAAAATCCAGCGGCAGCCGGTAATAATCCAGCATCATCGTCACCAGCGCGCCTCCCGCGCTGTTTAGCAATCGCTGCGCGTCGTTCTTGAACTTGGCGAAATTGGTCACGCCACCCTTGAAATTCGGACCGTCCTTCACTCGTTTCGTGACCAGAATAGTGGCATGAAAAAACAACTCCCGATCGAAGAAAGCCGGCCCAAGCACGTCCTTCACAAACCGCTCCTCGGTTTGTCCCTCGACGAGAATCAGCACCCGCTTGCTCATGGACGCGCGCCCAGAATGTTCTTTTCCCACATCTCGCCCAGTCCGTAATCATCCATCCACGTGGTCATGTCCTGCTGGCTGAGATGCCGGAAAACACTCTGATTATCGGCGCGATCCACTGCCCAAACGGACTCTGGTTCAAACAAGTTAACCAACGTGACCGATTGCGTGGCGACGATGACCTGCGTGTGCGTCGCCGCCGAGGAAAGTAAATCAGCCAGCAACGTCACCGCTGCCGGATGCAAACCCAACTCCGGCTCATCCAGCAATACGACCGCCGGCAACTCCGGCTGCAACAACAGCGTGGTCAGACAAAGGAAGCGCAGCGTTCCGTCCGAGAGCGAGGAAGCGTTGAAATAGGCGTCGCTGCCTTTCTCCTTCCACTCCAGCCGGATTTTTCCTTCATTCAACTTCGACGGCGCGAGGCGGAACTCCTCAAAGAACGGCGCAATCTGCCGCAGTGTGTCCTGAATATTCCTGAAATGGTCGGGTTTCTTCTGCTGCATCCAGTAGAGAAACGCCGACAGGTTATCCGCCTGAGCACGCAACACACGGTTGTCCTCCACGTCCGCCGTGCCCTTGACCGCCGCGGTATCACTCGTGTCGTGGAAGTGATACACGCGATAACTTTCCAGGTCGCTTATCACTTCGCGGGCGCAGATATGGTCAACCGTCTTCAGCTTTGACTCTTTGGTGAACGAAGACACCCCCTTCGCGTAAGGCTTCGGATACTTGCTCCGTTCATGGTAAAAAGCCATCTCCTCCGCGATCATGAGGCTGTCTTCGTCCGTGCCACGCAATTCCACTGAATAAGCATTCGAGGTGTCACCCTCGCCAAATTCCAGGCGGAACGACATGCCCGGCGAGCGCTTCCGCCCGAAATAGAGCAACGTATCCGCGCCGCCCTTCAAGCCAGTGTATCCCGCAAGATTCTGGTTCACGATTTCCCGAAGGAAGCGAAACGCCTCGATTAAATTGGACTTGCCCGCGCCGTTGCCGCCAATGAACACATTGAGCCGGCCCAATTCGAGCGTCTGCTCGCGGATGGACTTGAAGTTCTTGATGGTCAGTTTTTCCAGCGTGCGCATCGTTATGAAAAGATAATGACCAATCTCAAAGCATTTGGAAACTATTCTGTGGCGGCTGAGGAAACTCCCCACACGCGGTCGAGGACGCGTTGGATTTTGGCCTCGAAGCGGGGGAGCAGCGCACGCACCGAATCCATCTGCGCCGCCTCCGCGTCCAGCTCCGCCACGAGACGACGTTGCTCCGACAGGGGCGGCAGGGGGATTTCGTGGACGCCATGCCGGGAGGGCCAAAGGCCCGCCGCCATCCCAGCCTGGGCCAACGGCCCAGGTAGGCATGAACCAAAAATCATCAGGGCTGAAAGCCCGTCCCATCGTTCAATCCCACACATAAGCCTCGTCATATTCCACGTCGTATTTTTTCAGGAACATCCGAAATTCCTCCTGAAACGTCCGCGTCTTGTGATGCTCTTCTTGGCCGTCAATGTAGGCGCGCAGAGAATCCAAATCCGCCGGGCCGACGGAAAAACATCCGTAGCCGCGTTGCCACGAAAACTCCGCCATCCCCGGCGATTGTGTCTTCACCCATTTCGACGACGATGTTTTCAACGTCTCCACCAAGTCGGCAATCGTGATGGTGCGCGAGAGGCGGATGGCGAGGTGAACATGGTCCGCCACTCCGCCGACGCGATACGCCTCGCACCCGGCGTTGCGCGCGACGGTGGCGAGGTAGGCGTGGAGTTTCGGGCGCGTGTCCGGGTCGAGGAATGGTCGGCGCTCCTTGGTGCTGAAGATGACGTGGACGATGACGAGGCTCAATGATTGTGGCATGGCGATGGGGCGGGCTTTCAGCCCTCATTTTGTTTTCGGCCTTTG